>JBDTQN010000020.1:0-18572 GCA_039932215.1 Pseudolysinimonas sp.
GTCGCGCCGTGGCGCCGAGCGCTGGGTCCGGCTCCCCAGCAGATCGCCCGGCGCATGCGCGGCACCAGGGCAGAATGAACGTATGACCGACCCCCGCCTCGCCGTGATCGTGCTCGCCGCCGGCCAGGGCACCCGCATGAAGTCGCGTCGCGCAAAGGTGCTGCACCCGATCGCCGGGGTTCCGCTCATCGGGCACGTGCTCGCGACGGCACGTGAGTTGTCCGCCGCATATGTGATCACGGTCGTGCGCCACGAGCGCGACGCGGTGTCCGAGGCGATCACCGACATGATGCCCGAGGCGGTCGTCGTCGATCAGGATGAGGTGCCCGGCACCGGCCGCGCCGTCGAGCTCGGGCTGGGCGCGCTGCCCGACGACTTCGACGGCGATGTCGTGGTCGTCAGCGGAGACGTCCCCCTGCTCGATGCTGCCACGCTGTCGGGACTCCTCGCCGCGCACCGCCAGGCCGCCTCCAGCGCGACCCTACTGAGCGCGATCGTCGACGATGCCACCGGCTACGGCCGGATCGTGCGTGACGTCGACGGGGCGCTGCTCAGCATCGTCGAGCAGAACGACGCCGCCCCCGATCAGCTGCTGATCACCGAGATCAACTCCGGCACCTACGTCTTCACCAGCGCGAGCCTCCGCGCCCAGCTGCCGCACGTCAGCACGGCCAACGCGCAGGGCGAGAAGTACCTGACCGACGTGATCGCGTTGCTGCGCGAGACCGGCCAGGGCGTCGCCGCCGTCCCCGTCCCCGACCCGTGGCTGGTAGAGGGGATCAACGACCGCGTGCAGCTGGCGCGCACGGCCGCCCGCCTCAACGCGATGATCGTGCGCGGCTGGCAGCTCGCCGGCGTGACGGTGCACGATCCCGCCACCACCTGGATCGACTTGCGCGCCACGCTCGCCGACGATGTCGAGCTGCTGCCCGGCACGCACATCTCGGGTGCGACCACGGTTGCGCGGGGCGCCCGCATCGGCCCGCAGACCACTCTGCTCGATTGCGAGGTCGGTGAGGATGCGGTGGTGTCGCGCACCGACGCGACGCTCGCCGTGATCGGCGCCCGCGCATCCGTCGGCCCCTTCGCCTACCTGAGGCCCGGCACCGAGCTGGGTGCCGACGGCAAGGTCGGCACCTTCGTCGAGACGAAGAACGCGAAGATCGGCGCGGGCAGCAAGGTGCCGCACCTCTCCTACATCGGCGACACGACGGTGGGCGAGGGGTCGAACATCGGCGCCGGCACGATCACCGCCAACTACGACGGGGTGAACAAGCACGCGACCACCGTCGGGTCGCACGTGCGTACCGGATCGCACAACGTCTTCGTCGCCCCGGTCACCATCGGCGACGGTGCGTACTCGGGTGCGGGCACGGTGATCCGCAAAGACGTGCCGCCCGGAGCCCTCGCGATCAACGTCGCCCCGCAGCGCAACCAGCTCGGCTGGGTCGAAGCGAACCGCGCCGGGTCGAAGGCCGCCGAGGCAGCCGCCGGGGCTGTCGAAGGGGCCGAAGGCACCGACTAGGCTGGAGCCCCAGAAGCATCGCGGCGAGAGGCGGAGCGTGTCGGCCATCAAGATCACCGGCCAGAAGCGGCTCGTCCTCGTCTCGGGTCGGGCCCATATGGCTCTCGCCGAGCAGATCGCCGAAGCGCTCGACTCCGAGCTGGTGCACACCGACGCCCGCACCTTCGCGAATGGCGAGATCTACGCGCGATTCGACGAGAGCGTGCGCGGTGCCGACATGTTCGTCATCCAGTCGCACACCGACCCGATCAACGAGTGGCTCATGGAGCAACTGATCATGGTGGATGCGGCGAAGCGTGCCAGCGCGAAGCGCATCACCGTGGTGGCTCCCTTCTACCCGTACGCGCGGCAAGACAAGAAGGGTCGCGGGCGCGAGCCGATCTCGGCACGGCTGATCGCCGACCTGTTCAAGGCCGCCGGCGCCGACCGCATCATGAGCGTCGACCTGCACGCGGCGCAGATTCAGGGCTTCTTCGACGGCCCGGTCGACCACCTGTTCGCCATGCCGGTGCTGCTCGAGCACTTCAGGGCGCAGCTCGACCCGTCATCGCTGACCGTCGTCAGCCCCGACATGGGCCGGGTGCGCGTCGCCGACATCTGGAGCGACAAGCTCGGGGCGCCGCTCGCCATCATTCACAAGCGGCGCGATCCGCTGGTCGCCAACCAGGTGACCGTCCACGAGATCGTGGGTGAGGTCGAGGGGCGCACCTGCCTCATCGTCGATGACCTGATCGACACCGGGCGCACGATCGTGAAGGCGGCAGAGGCCCTCAAGGCTCATGGCGCCACGCGGGTCGTCGTCGCGGCGACGCACGCGGTCTTCAGCGACCCGGCGACCGAGATTCTGCAGAGCGACTTCATCGACTCGGTCGTCGTCACCGACACGCTGCCGCTGCCTGCCGAGAAGCACTGGGACCGGCTGACGGTTCTGCCCATCGCTCCGCTGATCGCCCGCGCGATCGACGCCGTCTTCAACGACGGCAGCGTCACCTCGATGTTCGACGGGGCGGCGTAACTCAGCCCCAGGCCCCCGCGGGTGCGACCACGATGTCGACCGGCGTGTAGTGCCAGTGGGCGCCGTTGTTGTAGTGACCGGTCGCCCAGGGTGATGCCCAGATCGCGGCCTCGGTCTGCTCCATCGGGAGTGAGTTGGCGAACCCGTTCGCGATACCGGCGTAGCCGGGGTTGGTGTGCAGCGCTTCGGCGCACTGCTCGGCCGCGTCGACGAGGTTCGCGTAGCCGCTCATGAACGTGCCGCCCTGCGTTCCCCAGCCGTTGTTGAGCGGGTTGTTGCGGTTGTACCAGTCGTCGGGACCGTTTTCTTGGCGCATCCACCGGGTGAACACGGTGATGTTCTCGTCGCTCATCGGCCAGCCGGCGAACAGCATCACCATTTTGGCCCACGCGTAGTTGGTCCCCTCGGCCTTCAGGGTCTGGATGCCGGGGCTGGCGCTGTAGACGCCCCGATCATCGCTCGAGACGGTGGCGACGCCGCCCGCGACCGTGTACGTCTGGGCGTGCGCGTCGAGGTAGGCCTGGAGTTCGTCATCTCCGCTCGGCAGCGCGGGGTTGGCGACGGAGAGCGAGGCGAACAGGGCGAAGGCGACCGTCGCCGCGCCGATCGCGAGCACCCGGCGCTCGCGTATGAGGGCGCGCAAGACGGCCCCGGCGCGCCGCGCGGTGACGCGGAGGGCGGAGGCGACAGTGGCGATGAGTTCAGCGATCACGAGTCTCGATGTGCGAGCGTCGCGACTCCGTGTCGGCGACGTCCAGCGAACGACGGTAACAGCCCAGCCTGAACCGGTGCTTGGAATCGGGGCTGGGACTCGGGGCTAAGCCGACTGGCCGGGATCGACGGGCGGCCGGGTGGTGAGACCGGGGATGAGGCCGAGCGAACGCAACAGGATCTCGGTTCCGCCGAACTGCTGGGCGTAGCAGTACCAGCCGGGGCCGTCGGCGCCGATCAGTTCGAAGCGGGCCACCGCGCCGATCGAGTCGGGGGCGCTGGCGGCAACGACGATGCGGCAGGCCGCGTCGGCGGTCGACAACTGCGTGCCGATGGTGACGAGCAGCCCGGGCAGCAGCAGCCCGGCGAGACCGAGAACGACCATGATGCGCAGCACACGCACGCGTGCCGCGCGACCGGGACGCGACTCGCCCGGTTCGTACTCGGCGAGCTCGGGGTGGTACTCGTCGTCGGCCATCGCGTTCCAGTGTCGCACGGCGTCCACACCGGTCGGCTAGCATCCCCCCGTGCAGACGCTGCAGAGACGCTTGGGCGTGCCCGGCACCGCGGCGATCGGCGTGGCGTCGATGCTCGGTGCGGGCATCTTCTTCGTCTGGGCGCCGGCGACCTCCGCGGCCGGGTCGGCGGTGCTGATCGCTCTCCCCCTCGCCGCGGTCCTCGCCACCCTCAACGCGACCAGCACCATCCGGCTGGCGATGCGGTATCCGGTATCGGGAGGTGCCTACGCCTACGGGCGGGCCGAGCTCGGCCCCGTGCCGGGATTCATCGCCGGGGTGCTCTTCGTGGTCGGCAAGACGGCGTCGGTCGCGGCGATCGGGCTGATCGCCGGGGCAGCGCTGTGGCCGGGTGGCGAGCGCATCGTCGGCATCGGTCTGGTGGTGGTGCTGGCGGCGATCAACGCGACGGGCGTGCGCACGACCGCAGCGGTGAGTGCGGCCGCCGCGGGGATCGTGATCGTCGCCCTGCTTGCCGTGCTCGCATCCGGAATCGCCAGCGCCGGGCCGTCGCCCGTCGCACCCGAGTGGCAGCCGACCGGCGGTCCGTCGGGGCTGCTCGCGGCGACGGCTCTGATCTTCTTCGCGTTCGCCGGGTACGCGCGCATCGCGACACTCGGTGAGGAGGTGCGCGATCCCCAGCGCACGCTCCCGCGCGCGGCCATCCTGTCGGTCGTGCTCGTGTTCGTCCTGTCGGCCGTCACCTTGGTGGTGCTGATCGCGGTGCTCGGGGCAGATCGGTTGGCCGCCAGCGAGACGCCGCTCGTCGAGCTCGCGGGCGACGCGTGGGCACCGGTGGCGCGCTTCGCCGTCGCCGTCGCGTGCATCGGCTCGATGACGGGGGTGCTCGCGGGTCTCAGCCGCACGGTGCTCGCGATGTCGCGTGATGGTGAGTTGCCCGGCCCGCTCGCTCGGGTGTCGGCGCGCGCCGGCACCCCGTGGATCGCCGAGGCGCTCGTCGCGCTCGTCGCGATCGCCGGCGTGCTGCTGCTCGATCCGGCGCGGGTGGTCGGGGTCTCCGCCTGCGCGGTGCTCGGCTACTACGCGATCGCGCATCTCTCGGCGTTGCGGGCGGGACCGTCGCTGGGACTGATTCGCGTCATCCCCGTCGCCGGTCTGCTCGGCTGCCTCGTGGTCGCCCTCGCGGCTCCGTTGCCCGCCGTGATGGGGGTGGCGGCGGTCGTGCTCCTGGCCGTCGGACTGCGTGCCCTGGTGCGCCGCGGGTCTAGCGTGGGCTGATGGAGTCCGATGCGGAGCTGGCGCTGCGTGCGGCCATGTGCTCCGCCCTCGGGCTCGACGGCTCGGCCCGCGTGAGCGGAGCAGCCACCCTCGACTCGGCCTACCCGGTCTCAGATCTGGCGGCCGCATCCATCGCCACCACCGCGATCGCCACCGCCGGTCTGTGCGCCGTGCTCGGCTATCCCGTCGCGGAGCCCGTGGTCGATCGCCGCCTCGCGGACGGCTGGTTCGGGGTGGCGATCACCCCGGTGGGCTGGTCACTGCCGTCACCGTGGGACCCGATCGCCGGCGACTACCCGAGCGCCGACGGGTGGATCCGGCTGCACACCAACGCCCCGCATCACCGCGCCGCCGCCCTTCGGGTGCTCGGCGTCGACGGGGACCGTGAGCGTGTCGCCGCGGCCACCGCGCGCTGGACCGGCGAGGAGCTCGAGCAGGCGGTGGTGGCCGAGGGCGGCTGCGCGGCGATGCTGCGTACCCCCGCCGACTGGGCCGTTCATGCGCAGGGGAGCGCGGTGGCCACCGAGCCGCTCATCGCGATCGGGGCGGGTGATCCGGATGCCGTGCCCAGCGGGTGGGACCCGTCGCCCACGAGGCCCCTGGCTGGGTTGCGCGTGCTCGACCTCACCCGCGTGCTCGCCGGACCGGTGGCCACGCGCGTGCTCGCCGGACTGGGTGCGGACGTGCTGCGCATCGACCCGCCCGGTTGGGACGAGCCCGGCGTCGTCGCCGACATGACGCTGGGCAAGCGCACCGCGCGGCTCGACGCCCGCGACCCGGCGGGGCGCGACGCGTTGTGGGCGCTGCTTGCGCAGGCGGACGTGCTGGTGCACGGCTACCGCGGCGGTGCCCTCGAGAACCTCGGACTCGGAACTGCCGAGCGGCGCCGGGTACGTCCCGGCCTCGTCGACGTGTCACTCGACGCCTACGGCTGGACCGGTCCCTGGGCCGACCGGCGCGGGTTTGACAGCCTCGTGCAGATGTCGTCGGGCATCGCGGGCTGGGGTTTGCGCACCGGCGCCGCGGATCGGCCGACACCTCTTCCCGTGCAGGCGCTCGACCACAGCACCGGGTATCTGATGGCCGCGGCCGTCCTCTCCGGGCTGGCCCGGCGCACGCGCGACGGCATCGGAACGGTTGCCCGGCTCTCGCTCGCGCGCACCGCCGCCGAGCTGGAACGGGTGCTCACGCTCCCGGCTCGGCACATCGCATCCACGCCCCCGCTGGGTGCCGCGTCCGAACCGGTCACCGCGTCCATCGCCGTGGGCAGTCCGATGGACACGCCCTGGGGTGCCGCGACCGTGCTTCCCGCGCCCTTCAGCGTCGGCGAGGTGCGGCTGCGCTGGGATCGCGGCCCGAGCGAGCTGGGGAGCGGCGCCGCGAGCTGGATGTAGGCAGCCAGCGCGCGACTAGTGCGTGCTGACCGCTTCGATTTCGCTGCGGTCGCCCGACCAGAGGGTATGGAACGTGCCCTCTTTGTCGACCCGGCCGTAGGTGTGGGCGCCGAAGAAGTCGCGCTGACCCTGCACGAGCGCGGCGGGGAGCCGGTCGGCGCGCAGTCCGTCGTAGTACGCCAGTGACGACGAGAACGCGGGGCTGGGGATGCCCGCCGCGGCGGCGTGCGCGACCACGCGGCGCCACGCCTCCTGCGTGCGCGTCACGACGTCGACGAAGAACGGCGCGGTGACCAGCGCCACCAGGCCGAGGTCGGCGGCGTAGGCCTCGGTTATCCGGTTGAGGAAGCGGGCGCGGATGATGCAGCCGCCCCGCCAGATCTTCGCAATCTCACCCTTCTTGATGTCCCAGTCGTACTGGGCGGCGCCGGCGACGATCGCGTCGAAACCCTGCGAGTAGGCGATGATCTTCGACGCGTACAGCGCCTGGCGCACGTCCTCGATAAAGGCGGCTGCGTCGTCGACTGCGGGCACCGAGGCGGGGCCGGGCAGTCCGGATGCGGCGGCCCGCTGAGCAGGCTTGGACGACAGCGAGCGGGCGAACACCGCCTCCGCGATCCCCGACACCGGGATGCCGAGGTCGAGCGCGTTCTGCACCGTCCACACGCCGGTGCCTTTCGATCCCGCCTGGTCGAGGATGACATCCACCAGGGGCTTGCCGGTCTCTGTGTCGACCTGCCGCAGCACCTCCGCGGTGATCTCGATCAGGTAGCTCTCCAGTTCGCCGGCGTTCCACTCGGTGAAGATGTCGGCGATCTCGGCCGGGGTCTTGCCCGTGCCGCGACGAATCAGGTCGTACGCCTCGGCGATGAGCTGCATGTCGGCGTACTCGATGCCGTTGTGGATCATCTTGACGAAGTGCCCGGCGCCGTCATGCCCGACGTGGGTGACGCACGGCTCGCCCTCCGCGACCGCGGCGATCGACTTGAGGATCGGTCCCAGCGTCTGCCACGCCTCGTCGGAGCCGCCCGGCATGATCGACGGACCGTTCAGCGCGCCCTCTTCTCCGCCCGAGATGCCGGCGCCCACGAAGTTGATGCCGGTCTCGCGCACGGCCTTCTCGCGGCGGATGGTGTCGGTGAACAGCGCGTTGCCGCCGTCGACGATGATGTCGCCCGGCTCGAAGACCTTGACCAGTTCGTCGATGACGGCGTCGGTGCCCTTGCCCGCCTGCACCATGATGATCGCGGTGCGGGGCTTGCTCAGCGAGGCGGCGAAGGCCGCGTAGTCGGGAGAGGCCACGAAGCCCGCCTCGGGGTGGTCGCCCATCAGGGTCTCGGTCTTCTCGTATGAGCGGTTGAAGATCGCGACCGTGTTACCGGCCCGGCTGGCGAGGTTGCGGGCCAGATTGGAGCCCATCACCGCCAACCCGACGACTCCGATGTTGGCGGTGGCAGCGGCATCCTGAGGCATGGAATCAGGCTACCGCTAGCGTTGACGCGTGAGTTCTGTCCCCCTGCGCGTGGTCGTCGCAACGCCGCTCAGCGCCGAGAACGCCGACCTGGTGCGTCGGCTCGAGCCCCGCATCGAGCTGGTGCACGACGCCGAACTCGCCGGCCCTCCGACCGACGACTGGATGGAGCACTACGCCCGCCCACCCGAGCTGCAGGCCGCCTACGAGCAGTACGTCGACTCGGCCGATGCCCTGTACGGCGTCCCCGACCAGTCGGGCAAGGCGCTGGCGCGCACCGTGGCGGCGAACCCGCGGTTGCGCTGGGTGCACACGATCCCGGCGGGCGGCGGGCAGCAGGTGCGCGCGGCGCGACTGAACCGCGAGGCCCTGGATCGCATCCTGTTCACCACCTCCGCGGGGGTGCACGCCGTGCCGCTGTCGGAGTTCGCCGTCTTCGGCGTGCTCGCCGGCGCGAAGCTGCTGCCCTGGCTGCTGACCGAGCAGGCGGCGCACCACTGGGCGCCGCGGCGGGTCATGCCGATCGCCGCCGACCAGACCGTCGCTGTTGTCGGGCTGGGTTCGATCGGTCGCCTCACCGCCCAGAAGCTCGCCGGCCTCGGCTACACCGTCGTCGGCGTGCACCGGCGGCAGGTCGACGTGGATGGCGTGAGCCGCATGTACGGCATGGATCGCCTCGCCGAGGTGGCCGGCACCGTCGACGCGATGGTGCTCACCCTGCCCGGAACCGACGCCACCCGCGGGGCCCTCAGCGCCGAGGTGCTGGCGGCCGCGAAGCCCGGACTCACTGTCGTGAACGTGGGTCGCGGCACGACCGTCGACGAACCCGCGCTGATCGCCGCGCTGACCGACGGCCGGGTTGGCCTCGCCGTGCTCGATGTGACCGCGGTCGAGCCGCTGGCGCCCGACAGCCCGCTCTGGGCCCTGCGCAACGTGATCATCGCGCCGCACACGGCCGCGATCAGCCCGCACGAACCGCGTCTCATCGCCGAACTGTTCGCCGACAACGCGCGGCGCCTGCTCGACGGCGAAGAGCTGCGCAACCGGGTCGACACCGTCGAGTTCTACTGAGCCCCCAGCGGGTCCGCCGTCCGTGTAACATTGCCCACTGAACTTCGGCGAGGGATGCTGCGCTTCGCAGCATGGCATCCGTTATCGACGCGGTGGGCGGGCCTGTGCTTTCTATGGCACCTAAGTCTTTCCTCACGCTGAGTGCGTTCGAGTTGACCAACACATCATCGGGGCCGTGAGTCCCACCAATCAAGGAGTACAGCCATGGCTGACGACAACAAACTGGCAGCGGAGGTCCGCGAGCAGTTCGGCAAGGGCTTCGCCCGCCGCATCCGCGCCGCCGGCCGCATCCCCGCGGTCATCTACGGCCACGGCACCGAGCCGCAGCACGTGAGTCTGCCGGGCCACGAGGTCGGGCTGATTCTGCGCAAGGCGAACCAGGTGCTCGAACTCGACATCGCGGGCAAGACCCAGCTCGCCCTTGTCAAAGACGTGCAGAAAGACCCGGTGCGCCAGATCATCGAGCACCTCGACCTCGTCATCGTCCGCAAGGGCGAGAAGGTCACCATCGACGTGCCGGTGCACGTCGAGGGCGAGTCGGCAGTCGGCACCATCGCGGCGCTCGACTCGAACACGCTGTCGGTCGAGGCCGAGGCGACTCACATCCCCGAGCGCATCATCGTGAACATCGACGGCGCCGAAGAAGGCACGCAGATCTTCGCGAAGGACCTCACGCTGCCCGAGGGCACGACGCTGGTCTCCGATCCCGACACGCTCGTCATCAACGTGACCGTGCCTGGCGAGGTCGACCTCGGCGAGTCCGAGGCCGTCGAGGGTGAAGAGGCCGCCGAGGGCGAGGCTGCCGCGGGCGACGCCGCCGAGGGCGACTCCGAGGGTGGCGAGACCGCGCCCACCGAGGCCGCGGAGTAGTCAGCTCGACTGCCCCCATGGATGGCGACATCTGGCTTGTAGCCGGGCTCGGGAATCCCGGGCCCGGCTACGCCGGTCATCGCCACAACGTCGGCCAGATGGCGCTGACCGAGCTGGCGGACCGCATGTCGTCGACGTTCAAGACGCACAAGGCGAACGCGATGGTCGCCGAGGGGCGCATCGCTCCCGGTGCCGCGAAGGTGGTGCTCGCCAAGCCGAACACGTTCATGAACCTGTCGGGTGGTCCAGTGGCCGCGTTGCTGCGGTTCTACTCGCTCGACGCGTCGCGGTTGATCGTGCTTCATGACGAGCTCGACATCCCGTTCGACACGATCCGCGTGAAGACCGGGGGAGGGCACGGAGGCCACAACGGCATCCGCGACATCGCGGCCGCGATCGGTACCCCCGATTTCGCGCGCGTACGCATCGGCATCGGCCGACCGCCGGGTCGCCAGGATGCCGCCGACTACGTGCTCACGCCGTTCTCGAAGGCAGAGCGTGAGGTGCTGCCGTCGCTGCTCTCTGATGCGGCGGATGCCACCGAGTTGCTCATCGCCGACGGCCTGCTCGAGACGCAGCAGCGTTTCCACGCCCCGCGCGAGTGATTCCGCGCTGCGCCTCCGTCAACGAGTGCTCGGCGGCAGCGACCGCCGGGGGTCGCGCGTAGGCTTGCACGAGTGGGTCGTGCTGCGTTGATTCCTGGGCTGGCGCACGCCCGCGCCCTGCAGCCGGCGCTCGAACGGGCCGGTCAGAGCGCCGACTTCTCGCTCGTCGACGGCTTGCGGGTGCCCCTGCTGGCGAACCTGATCCAGGCACGCACACCCGACGCGCGCGTGCTGCTCGCGGTCACCGCGACCAGCCGCGAGTCCGACGCGGTGCAGGCCGCCTTCCGCAGCTACCTGCCCGACGCGAATGTGCTGGGGCTCCCGGCGTGGGAGACGCTGCCGCACGAGCGTCTGAGCCCGAGCGCCGAGACGGTGGGTGCCCGCCTCTCGACGCTGCGCGCCCTCGCGGAGTGGGATCGCATCCAGCCCCTGATCGTCGTCGCCAGCGTGCGGGCGGCTCTGCAACCGCTGGCGCCGGGTCTGGCGCAGGTGCAGCCGGTCGAACTCCAGGTCGGGCGCCGCGGCTACGAGCTCGGGGCGCTCGCCGCAACCCTCGTCGAACTCGCCTACGTGCGGGTCGACCTGGTCACCCGCCGCGGCGAGTTCGCCCTGCGCGGCGGCATCCTCGACGTGTTCCCGCCCGACGCCGAGCATCCGGTGCGCGCCGATTTCTTCGGCGACGAACTCGAGCAGCTGCGCGCGTTCAGCGTCGCCGACCAGCGCTCCCTGCAGGGCGAGGTCACTACCGCGCGCCTCAGCCCCAGTCGCGAACTGCTGCTCACCGAACCGGTGCGCCAGCGCGCACGCGAGATGCTGCTCGAGTTCCCCACCCTGTCGACGATGCTGGCGAAGATCGCCGAAGGCATCCCGGTCGAGGGCATGGAGTCGCTCGCCCCCGCCCTGCTCGACACCCTGGTGCCGCTCACCGACTACCTGCCTCGGGATGCCGCGGTCGCCATCCTGAGTCCCGAGCGTGTCGCGACCCGGGCCGTCGATCTCTCCGACACCAATCGCGAGTTCCTCGACGCAGCCTGGAACGCCGCCACCGCCGGAGCCCAGTCGCCCATCGATCTGGGTCGTGGCGACTTTCTGACCGTGGGTGCCCTTCGCGCGTCGGCCGGCGATCGCGCGTGGTGGACGCTGAGCCCGTTCGACTCCGGCGACGACGATGTGATTCGGATCGCCGCCGACCCTGTGCCGGGCTTCATCGGCCAGGTCGACGGGGCCGTCGAGCACGTCGCCGCTCTGGCCCGCGACGGCTGGCAGGTGACCGTCACGGCGCGCGGCACCGGACTGGTCGAGCGAGCCGCCGAGGTTCTGGCCGACCGCGGCGCGGTGGTCGCCGTCGAACAGGGGACCGTCGAGGCGGGCTTCCAGCTGCCCGACGACAAGATCGCCCTGCTCAGCGAAGGGGAGTTCTTCGGTCGCACCGCCGGCGTCGACTCCCGCCAGGTGAAACGGCTGGCGAGCCGCCGCAAGAACGTCGTCGACCCGCTGCAGCTGCGCGCGGGCGACTTCGTCGTGCATCAGACCCACGGCATCGGCCGGTTCGTCGAACTGGTGCAGCGCGAGGTCGCGAGCGGCACCCGCACCCCGCGCGGCCCACTGGGTACGACGGTCACCGCCGCAAAGGTGGTGCGCGAATACCTGGTTCTCGAGTATGCGCCGTCGAAGCGCGGGCACGCGGGCGACAAGCTCTTCGTGCCCACCGATCAGCTCGACCTGCTCACCCGATACGTCGGGGGCGAGGCGCCCGCGCTGAGCAAGATGGGTGGATCCGACTGGGCCGCCGCGAAGGGACGGGCCCGCAAGGCGGTGCGCGACATCGCCGTCGAGCTGGTCAAGCTCTACAGCGCACGCATGGCGAGTGTCGGGCACGCGTTCCCGCCCGACACCCCGTGGCAGCGCGAGCTGGAGGAGGCGTTCCCGTTCGTCGAGACGCCCGACCAGCTCGTCACGATCGACGAGGTCAAGGCCGATATGGAACGCGCCATCCCGATGGACCGGCTCGTCTCGGGCGACGTCGGGTACGGCAAGACCGAGATCGCGATCCGTGCGGCGTTCAAGGCGGTGCAAGACGGCAAGCAGGTCGCGATGCTCGTGCCCACCACACTGCTCGTGCGCCAGCACATGGAGACGTTCAGCGAACGGTTCGCCGGTTTCCCGGTGCACCTGCGGGCACTCAGTCGGTTCCAGTCCGACAAAGAGGCGAAGAACACGCTGGAGGGTCTGGCCTCGGGCGAGGTCGACGTGGTCATCGGCACGCACCGCCTCCTCAGCGACGGGGTGAAGTTCAAAGACCTCGGTCTGGTGGTCATCGATGAAGAGCAGCGGTTCGGGGTCGAACACAAAGACGCTCTGAAGAAGCTCAAAACCAACGTCGACATTTTGGCGATGTCGGCGACACCGATCCCGCGCACCCTCGAGATGGCGGTCACCGGTATCCGCGAGATGTCGACCCTGGCGACACCGCCTGAAGACCGGCACCCGATCCTCACCTACGTCGGCCCGTACAGCGACAAGCAGGTGGGTGCGGCGATCCGGCGCGAGTTGCTACGCGAGGGCCAGGTGTTCTTCGTGCACAACCGGGTGTCGTCGATCAACCGGGTCGCCGCCCAGGTCGCTGAACTCGTGCCCGAGGCGCGGGTCGCGGTGGCGCACGGCCAGTTGAGCGAGAGTGTGCTCGAGCAGGTCATCGTCGACTTCTGGGAGGGCAAGTTCGATGTGCTGGTCACCACCACGATCATCGAAACCGGCATCGACATCGCGAACGCCAACACCCTCATCATCGACCGGGCCGACAAGTACGGGCTCAGCCAGCTGCATCAGATCCGCGGGCGGGTGGGTCGCGGCCGCGAGCGGGCGTACGCGTACTTCCTCTATGACGACGACAAGCCGCTGAGTGAGCTCGCGACCGACCGGCTCGAGACGATCGCCGCGAACAACGAACTCGGCGGCGGCATGCAGATCGCGCTGAAAGACCTCGAGATCCGGGGCGCCGGCAATCTGCTCGGCGGCGAGCAGTCGGGCCACATCGCCGGGGTCGGGTTCGACCTGTATCTGCGCATGATCGGCGAGGCGGTGAGCGCGTTCCGCGGCGATGTGGCCGAGGGGCAGACCGAGTTGCGTCTCGAGCTCCCGGTGGATGCGCACATCCCCGAGGAGTACGTCGAGAGCGAGCGCCTTCGGTTGGAGGCGTACCAGAAACTCTCCACGGCATCCGCCCCCGGCAGCCCCGATGACGCCATCGACAATGTCGTCGACGAACTGGGCGACCGCTACGGCGAGCCGCCGCTGCAGGTGCAGAACCTGGTGGCCGTGTCGCGGCTGCGGCGGCGCGCGCAGAAGGCGGGTCTGTCTGACGTGGTCGCGATGGGGGGCAACCTGCGGGTCGCGCCGGCCGACCTGCCCGACTCGATCCAGGTGCGGCTGCAGCGGCTCTATCCGGGCGCGCGCATCTTCGCGCAGCAGAAGGCGCTGAGCGTGCCGATGCCCACCGACCCGACAGACGCCGAGCTGATCGCCTGGGTGACCGGTCTGCTCGACGCGATCTTCCCGCAGCCGGCGGAGTCCAGTCCCGAGGCCCGCCCCGGGCTCAGTCCAGAGGCGTGACCAGGCACACCACGTGCCCGTCGACGTCGTGCAGCACCGCCTGGCGTTCGCCCCAGGTCTGATCCGCGGGTGCGTCGATCAGGGTCGCTCCCGCGGCGAGCGCCGCCTTGACCGTCGCGTCGACGTTCGCGACTCGGAAGATCGGCGACACCCCGGCGTCTCCCGGTGTCGGGGGCCGCTCGTGCAGCATCAGCTCGATGCCACGAGCGAGTCCGAGCCCCACCAACCCGGGGTATTCGCGGGTGCGGCGCAGGTCGAGCACCCCCTCATAGAGCGGAAGCGCCTTCTCAAGCGAGGCGACAGAGACGACGATGCGGGCGAGAGCGGCGGTCACGGTGCCACGGTACGCGGCTCGGGCTTGCCTGCGCTGCCCAGCACGACCGGGATCAGCACCAGCGACCTCAGGTCGATCAGCGCGTGCAGCACGATCGGCACGAGGATGTTGCCCGACAGCACGTACAGCGCCGTGAAGACCAGACCGAGCAAGAACGCGAACAGGATGCCTTGGGCGCCCTGGTAGATATGCAGCAGCCCGAAGACGACGGCCGCCACGCCGAACGCGACGATGCCGCTGCCAGTGCCCTGCCCACCCAGGACCCCAAAAACGGCCGCGGGCAGGGCGAGCCGGAACAACAGTTCCTCGACGACGCCCGCGGTCAGCGCGAGTCCTGCGCCGTAGGGCAGTTCGCCGCGGTTGCGGGGGAGCAGCGCCTTGATGTCGCCGATCGCCGGGATCTCGTCGAGCTTCGTGCGTGCCAGCAGCAGGATCGGCACCACCATCGCGACGAGCAGGGCGACCCCGACCCCGACCAGGATGCCGGTGGCCGTGTCACTGCCGTACGGCACTCCGGCGAGCGGCCCCCACGCGCGCACGTCGCGAAGCGCCAGCGGCACGTACGGCCAGGCGGCCAGCAGCAGCGCCCCGGCGAGGCCACCGAGCACGAGCATCGACTCCAGGATCCAGCGACCGAACACCTGCTGGCGAAGCTTCGTCGACCGCAGCCGCTTGAACCGGGCGTAGTCGCGCCGATCGCGCGTCACCGCCCGCCAGGTCAGCACCACGAGCGTCACGATCAGCAGTGCCAGCAGCGCGAGGTTCACGTGCACCAGTATTGAACGAGTGGGAGAACAACTGTGACCAGCCAGTCGGCCGTCGGCTTCCGTTCTGAGCGCGGCCCGCTGCTGATCGCGATCATGGTCGCGAGCGGACTCATCGCCATCGACTCGACGATCCTGGCCACGGCGGTGCCGTCGATCGTCGACGACGTCGGGGGATTCAGCCAGTTCCCGTGGCTGTTCTCCATCTACCTGCTCGCGCAAGCCGTGGCGGTGCCCGTCTACTCGAAGCTCGCCGACATGATCGGGCGCAAGCCGATCATCCTGTTCGGGATCGCACTGTTCCTGGTCGGATCGGTGCTGTGCGGGTTCGCCTGGAGCATGCCCGCCCTGATCGCGTTCCGCGCGGTGCAGGGTCTCGGCGCCGGTGCCGTGGGCCCGGTCGCCTTCACGATGGTCGGCGACATCTACACGGTCGAAGAGCGCGCGCGCGTGCAGGGCTACCTGGCGAGCGTTTGGGCGATCTCGGCCGTCGTCGGCCCGACCCTCGGCGGCCTGTTTGCGCAGTTCACCGGCTGGCCGTGGATCTTCTTCATCAACGTGCCGCTGGGGCTGCTCGCCGTCATCCTGATCGTGCGCAACTTCCACGAGAAGGTCGAGAAGAAGAAGCATCGCATCGACTTCGCGGGGGCCGCGCTGCTCATGGGTGCTCTGACGCTGCTCATCCTGGGCCTGCTCGAGGGCGGGCAGGCGTGGGAGTGGGGTTCACCGACAAGTGTCGCGATCTTCGTGGTCGGCGGGGCGCTGCTGACGGCGTTCCTGCTGGTCGAGCGCCGGGCGGCGGAGCCGATCCTGCCCTCCTGGCCGTTCACGCGGCGGCTGCTGCTGACCACCACGCTGGTGGCGTTCGCGATCGGTGCGGTGCTGATCGGGCTCACCTCCTACATCCCGACCTACCTCGAGAGCGCGGTCGACGCGCCCCCGATCGTGGCGGGGCTCGCGCTCGCGGCGCTGACCATCGGCTGGCCGCTGGCGGTGACGTTCGTCGGGCGCGTCTACCTGCGGATCGGTTTCCGCACGACAGTGCTGATCGGCGCGGTCATCACGGTCGCCGCGGCGCTGGCCTACGCGCTCACCGCGAACTCGCCCTCGGTCGTGACCATCGCGGTGATCAGCTTCTTCATGGGTGCCGGCCTCGGCACCACCACCTCCCCGGCCCTCATCGCGGCGCAGGCCAGCGTCGGCTGGAGCGAACGCGGCGTCGTCACCGGCACGAACCTCTTCGCGCGCAATGTGGGCAGTGCCGTCGGTGTCGCGGTGCTCGGGGCGATCGCCAACGCGATCATCGGCGGGTTCCCGGGCACGAACTCCAATCCGGATGCGGTGGTCGCCGCCACCGGTGCCGTGTTCTGGGCCGTGGTGATCGGTTCGGTTCTGGCGCTGATCGCGGCGCTCGCGATGCCGAAGACACCGGTGCCGCGGCGTGATCCCGTGACGGGCGAGATCTCTACGTCGGCGCCTTAGGCCAGCTAGGCCCGTTAGGCGACAGGCCGGCTGAGCCACTCCCGCAACGCGGTGCCGTGCTGGTCGAGCGCGGGCGGCGCGGTGGGTGCGACGGGTTCGAAACCCGAGTAGATGACCGGATGCCGCACCTGCGCCGGGTGGTCGGGGCCGACATCGACGAGCGGCGAGAGTCCCATCTCGGCGGCGAGTTCGAGCGCCTCCGCCAGATCGTTGACTTTGCCGGCGGGGACATCGATCGCACGCAGCCGCGTGATCCAGGTCGCGGCGTCGTCACCCGCGAACGCGGTCTCGAGCGCGGCGAGCATCTCGTCGTGGTGTTCGACCCGACCCGGGTTGGTGGCAAAACGCGGATCGTCGACCCCGGTCAGCTCCACGACCGCGCGCCACTGCCGGTCGTTCGCGACCGCGATCGCCAGGTAGCCGTCCCGGCACCGGACCGTCTCGTACGGGGCGATCGACGGGTGCCGGTTGCCCAGCCGGCCCGGCACGACACCGGTCGCCAGATATCCCGACGCCTGATTCGCGAGCGACGCGACCGCGGTCGACAGCAGGTTCACTTCGACGTGCTGCCCCTCGCCGGTGCGCTCGCGGTGCACCATCGCGGCGAGCACCCCCATCACGACGTCCTTCGCGGCGAGCAGGTCGATCATCGCCACCCCGACCTTCGTCGGCTCGCCGTCTGCCTCGCCGGTGATGCTCATCAGCCCGCCGACCGCCTGCAGCAAGAAGTCGTAGCCCGGCTCGCCCGCTCCCGCGCCACTCCCGAACCCCGTGATCGACGCGTACACGACCTGCGGGTTGCGTGCGCGCACCGAGCCGTAGTCCAATCCGAATCGCGCGAGTGCGCCCGTCCGGTGGTTCTCGACCACGATGTCGGCGCGGTCGACGAGCTCCCGGGCGAGGGTGGCGTCCGCCTCGTCAGTCAGATCGAGCGCGATCGACTCCTTCGTGCGGTTGGCGCTCTCGAAGTATGAGCTCGACGATCCGGCCCATGGTGGCCCGAACTGCCGGGTGTCATCGCCCTGGCCGGGTCGTTCGACTTTAATGACGCGCGCGCCCAGGTCGGCGAGCATCATCGTGGCGGTGGGCCCGGCGAGCACGCGCGACAGGTCGGCGACCAGGTATCCCTCCAGCGGCAGCGCCATGCTCCCGACGGTAGCGTGATGCCATGCCGAACGCGCATGATCCTGACCCGTATGACCTTCTCGCGATCGATTCCCTCCTCAGCGACGAGGAACAGGCCACCCGCGCCCGCGTGCGCGGTTTCGTCGATGACGAGATCCGGCCGCACATCGCCGACTGGTACGAGCGGGCTGTGTTCCCGGTCGAGCTGATTCCGCGGTTCGCCGAGTTGGGGCTGCTCGGCATGCACATTCAGGGCTACGGATGCCCGGGCCGCAGCGCAGTCGAGTACGGGCTGGCGGCCGCCGAGCTCGAAGCGGGCGATTCGGGGCTGCGCACGTTCGTGTCGGTGCAGGGCTCGCTGGCGATGAGCGCGATCGCAAAGCACGGCAGCGAGGCGCAGAAGCAGGAGTGGCTGCCCCGTATGGCCGCGGGCGAGGTGATCGGCTGCTTCGGTCTGACCGAGCCGGATTCGGGTTCCGACCCCGGCGGCATGACGACGTTCGCCCGCCGCAACGGCGACGACTGGGTGATCTCGGGAACCAAACGCTGGATCGGCCTCGCGACCATCGCGCACATCGCGGTGATCTGGGCACAGACCGACGACGGCATCCGGGGCTTCTTGGTCCCCACCGGCACGCACGGTTTCACCGCCACCCCGATCTCGCCGAAGCTGTCGATGCGCGCCAGCATCCAGTGCGACATCGAACTCGACAACGTGCGGGTGCCCGCCGACGCGATCCTGCCGGGCGCCGTCGGACTGAGCGGACCCTTCTCGTGCCTCAACGAGGCGCGGTACGGCATCGCGTGGGGCGTGTTGGGGGCGGCGCGCGACAGTTACC
>JBDTQN010000021.1:0-18440 GCA_039932215.1 Pseudolysinimonas sp.
GACGACGCGCGCGCCGCTCGCCACGGCCGCCTCGACGGTGTCGAGGGCGATCGCGCGGGCGAACTCCGGCCCCCGGCCGAGGCGGCTCTTGCCCGGAGCTCGCACGGGGATGACGACGGTCCAGGTCACGCTCCCAGAGTAGAGTCGCCGAAGAGCCCCGGAGTCCGATCTGGCCCCGGACCGTCGCTCCCGCTCTGGAGTGGCCCGGCCTGCGAGAACCATCTCTCGTGTCCGCCTGCCACCCTGCCCTCGGGAGCCCCATGTTCCGCCGCATCGTCGTCATTCCTGCCACACTCGCCCTGCTCGCCGGCTGCGCCGCCACTCCGCCACCCGCCGACTCGCCCACCGCCGACGCGGTGACCGTGCAGAACTGCGGCACCACCGTCGAGTTCGCCACCCCGCCGCAGCGCGTCATCACGATCAAGTCGACCTCGACCGAGATGCTGCTGGCGCTCGGTCTGGGCGATCGCATCGTCGGCACCGCGTTCCAGGATGGCCCGGTGCCCGAGGAGTGGGCCGACGCTGCCGCCGACCTGCCGAACATCTCTGACTTCATGCCGAGCGAAGAGGCGGTGCTCGACCTCGAGCCCGACCTGGTCTACTCGGGCTGGGAGTCGGCATTCGCGGCCGATGCCGCCGGCACGCGCGATGAGTTGGCGACCCTCGGCGTCGCCAGTTACGTGCAGCCGGCCGCGTGCCGCAGCGCGCAGGTGCCGGGCAAGCTCGACTTCGACGAGATCTTCCACGAGATCGACGAAGCGGCGACCATCTTCGGCGTCGACGGGTCGCCGCTCGTCGCCGAGCAGCAAGCCCAGCTCGACGCCATCACGCCCGATGACCGCGGGCTCACCGCGCTGTGGTATTCGTCGGGCACCGACACCCCGTATGTCGGCGCGGGCCTCGGCGCGCCCGAGCTCACGCTCGAGACCGCGGGCCTCACCAACATCGCCGGCGACATCGACATGACCTGGACATCGCTCGGCTGGGAGTCGATCGTCGACGCCGACCCGGATGTGATCGTGCTGATCGACGCCGACTGGAACACCGCGCAGAGCAAGATCGACCTGCTCGAATCGAACCCGGCCACCGCCCGGCTGAAGGCGGTGCAGAATGACGCGTATCTCATCCTGCCGTTCGCCTCGAGCGAGGCCGGGGTGCGCACCGTCGCCGCGGCGGCGTCGCTGGTCGATCAGCTGAAGGTGCTCGACCTGCCGTGAAGCCCGTTCTGGTCGGCATCGCCCTGGCGGTCGCGCTGCTCGCGTCGATCGCCGCGGCGGTCACGATCGGCGCGGCCGACCTCGCTGTCGGCGACGTGATCGGCGCGATCGGCGCCCACCTCGGCATCGGCACGAACCCGCTCGACACGCTGCGCGACGGCATTGTGTGGGAGCTGCGACTCCCCCGCGTGCTGACCGCCGCCGCCGTCGGCGCCGGCCTGGCGATCTCGGGCGCCGTGATGCAGGCGATCACTCGCAACCAGCTCGCCGACCCGTACCTGCTCGGGCTGTCGTCGGGCGCATCGCTCGGCGCGGTCAGCGTGCTGCTGCTCGGCGTCGCGGTGCTGCTGCCGGTCGCGGCGTTCGCCGGGGCCCTCGCGGCGCTCGCCGTGACGCTCGGGCTGGCGGGCGCGATCGGCCGCATCACTCCGACCCGCACCGTGCTCGCCGGCGTCGCAGTGTCGTCGCTGGCCGGCGCGATCACCAGCTTCGTCATCTTCTGGACCGCGACCGGCGACTCGTACCGCGAGATCCTCAGCTGGCTGCTCGGCTCGCTCGCCGGTGCCCGCTGGCCCGCCGTCGCGATCGCGGGCATCGCGCTGATCGTCGTCGGCATTCCGATCGTTCTGAGTGGTCGCGTGCTCGACGCCTTCGCGTTCGGCGACACCACGGCCGCCTCGCTCGGAGTGCCCGTCCAGGGCGCGCGCTGGATCCTGCTCACCGGCACCGCCCTGCTCACGGGTGCGATGGTCTCGGTGAGCGGCGCGATCGGGTTCGTCGGCCTCGTCCTCCCGCACGCGGTGCGCCTGATCGTCGGTCCGGGGCATCGGGCGCTGCTGCCGCTCTCGGCGCTGGTCGGCGCGGTGTTCCTGGTCTGGGCCGACACCCTCGCCCGCACGGTGTTCGACCCGCGCGAACTGCCGGTCGGCATCGTCACCGCGCTGATCGGCGCACCCGTGTTCGCGCTGCTGTTGGCGCGCCGGCGGAGCGAGGCCTGATGCTGCAGGTTCAGGATGTCACGGTGCGCGCGGGCTCGGCGACCCTCGTCGATTCCGCCTCGTTCACCGCCGAGTCGGGCACGCTGACCGCGATCCTCGGCCCCAACGGCGCCGGAAAGTCCACCTTGCTGCGCGCCGTCGCCGGGATCGAGCGCCCGGCATCCGGCACCGTGTCGTACGACGACGCCGACCTGCTCGCCATGCCGCGCCGTGGCCGCGCGCGCCTGCTGGCACTCGTCGAGCAGGAATCCGCGACCGAACTGCCGCTGACCGTGCGGTCGGTCGTCGGGCTCGGGCGCACCCCGCACGAGTCGTTTCTGGGTGGGCGTGATCCGGATGCAGACGCGGCAATCGACGCCGCGTTGCAGACCGCGGGGGTGGCCGGCTTCGCCGATCGCATCGTCACCGAACTCAGCGGAGGCGAACGCCAACGCGTCATGCTCGCCCGCGCCCTCGCGCAGCGGCCCCGGCTGCTGGTGCTCGACGAACCGACGAACCACCTCGATGTCGCCGCCCAACTCGACGTGCTCGACCTCTTGGTATCGCTGGCGCGCGAGGGGACCACGGTGCTCGCCGCGCTGCACGACCTGACGCTCGCGGCCGCGCACGCCGACGCGGTCGTCGTGCTCTCGCGCGGGCGGGTCGTAGCGAGCGGTGCGACGGCGGCGACGCTCACGCCCGAACTCGTGCGCGACGTCTTCGGCGTCGAAGCCCAATGGCTCGACAACCCGCTGACCGGTCGGCCGCTGCTGGCGGTGCGGCGCCTCAGCGGCTAGGCAAGTCCTCTGCGCCGTGTGAGCTCCGCCTCACGTGAGGCGAACTCACATGGCGGAAACGAGGGCACGGTCAGGCGTCGGGGTCGTAACGGAAGCGGGTCATCAGCGACGCGGGCATGAAGATCGCGCGAAAACGGTCGCCACGGCCGACCGTGCTGCGGATCGCGCGACGCATCGCCCGCAACTCGGCAACGCTCGGAACACCTCGCCCCGGCGGCGCGAATGCCGACTCCTCGACATCGGTGCGGAAGCCCGCGATCTGCTCGCGCTGCTCACTCAGCACGACCGCGAGGCGGTCGGCGAAGTCGCGCGGCGTCTCGCTGTCGGGCGCCGCCCAGCCGTAATCTCGGGCGGTGTCGCGCAACTCTGCCCAGGCTGCTGCCGCGGGTTCTTGCCCGCGGCGGATGGCGCTTTCACGACGGCGCCGCACCACGCCTCGCGTGACCGCCGGCGCGAAGCCGCCGAGGATGATCAACCCCGCGAGCACTGCCAGCACGATCGGCAGCGGGTTCCCTGACGTCGATGCCGCGGCCGGTCCGGCGACGTCGACACCGCCGGCGTCGGGACGGATCGGGTCGTCGCTCGGGGACGTCGTCGGAGCGACGGTCGGGAGGGCTTCGTTCTGCGGGGTGGCCGGGTCGTCGACGGCGGCCGGGGTCGAGTAGTCGGGCAGCTCCCCGCGGCCGGGCGTCGGCTCGAAGCGCAGCCACCCGACGCCGTCGAAGTAGAGCTCGGGCCAGGCGTGCAGGTCGTGCGAGGTGACCGTGTAGCTGGTGACCCCGGCCGCGGAGATCTGCTCACCGGGCTGGAAGCCGACCGCGACCCGCGCCGGGATGCCGAGGGTGCGCGCCATGATCGCCATGGCCGAGGCGAAGTGCACGCAGTAGCCGCTCTTCTTGTCGAGGAACTCCGCGATGATGTCGGTGCCGCTGCCGTCGTAGCCGCCCTCGACGGGCGCGTCTTCGGAGTACGTGAACGCGCCTCCCGTGAAGTAGTCCTGCAACGCGATCGCCCGGTCGTACGTGGTGGTGTACTGACCGGCCACCTCTTGTGCCGTCGCGGCGATGATCTCGGGCATGCGGGCCGGCAGCGCGAGCGTCGAGAGGTCGGCTTCGGGATGCGGGACGGCCACACTCACCTGCTCGAGCGTGGGCTGCACGTCGAGGAACTCCACCTCGTACTGCTGCCCGCGCACGCCGGAATTGGTACTGCGTGCCGACAGTCCGGTGCGCTCCCAGTACCAGTCGCCGACCGTTCCGGTCACCGACTCCGCGGGGTACGGCAGCGGCAGCCACCGCCCGGCGATGTCACCCACCTGGATGTCGGCCGTCTCGCGCGTCGTCTCGACCCCGACATCCAGACCGGGCGGCTGCGGAAAGTTGTCGACACCGTTCGCGGCATCGTTCTCGATGATGTTGGGCGACCAACTGCGTCCGTTGAACGCCTCGAGCGTGGCGAGTCGCAGATACAGCCCGCCCGCCTCGGTCTGATAGGTCACCGCGACCACCGCGTCACCGCGGCGCAGGTCGTCGCCGAGGTTGATCAGCGGATTGATGCCGGTTTGCACGCCGCCGTACAGCGGACCCGGATCCTCCACCACCTCGGGAAGGAAGACCGGCGTGACCAGGCCACCGCCGATGACCAGCGCCCCGACGACCGCGAGTATCGGCACGGTCGTGGGGCGACGGTCGATGCGCAGGATCGCGAGGAACAGCGCCGCGGTGACCACGAACCAGACCGGGTCGGCGATGTCCGGGCGCACGGCGACCGGGATGCCGAGCAGCGCGATCAGCGGCACGGCGACCAGCGCGGGGGCTTTGGCGAACGTGATCGCGGTGTCGGCGAACAGCGCGCACGCGATCATCGTGAGAGACAGCAGCAGCACGATCCCCGCTTCGGGCTGCGCGGGGATGCGCTGCTCTTGGATCGAGGTCCAGCCGGCGTTGATCACCTCGTTGACGCGGTCGCCGCTCTCGAACGTCGGCAGCAGCCCGAGGAACGCCTTGTCGCCCGCGAAGGCAGCCGTGACACCGAGAACCGAGGCGCCGATCGCCACCAGCGGCGGAATCCAGCGCTGCCGCACGAAGTACCGGGTGACGCCCGCGGCGGCGAAGACCAGGGCGGCGAAGCCGGCACCCGCAAACCACCAGGTCAGGTCTTGCAGCACCACGTGCAGGCTCGCGTAGGCGGCGATCATCGCGGCGAGCGCCAGCAGGATGCGGCGCCAGTGCGTCGGCCGGGTCACGCGAGCGGGCGGCCGGTATCGCGGCACGGCTACCGCACCGGGACGGCGGAGATCGGTGGCCGTCATCCCACCACCCCCGCGTGCTGGCCTGCTGCGCGCCACGCATCGCTCGGCTGCATGTCGGGGTAGATCGCGACGCACTCCCAGCCCGCCTTGCTGAGCCGGTCGCGCACCACCGCACGCGACCCGAGCAGGAACGCGACCGCGGCCTGTCCGGCGCGACGCCGTTTCAGCAGCCAGGTGAGGGTCGCGTCATCAGGATCGCCGACGAGCGCGAACACCGGACCCTCCGGCTCCGCCACGACGGAGGCGCCCACGGCATCCTGAGGCCGGTCGATCAGCCGCACCGCCGCGAGGCTGGTGAGGAATCCCTCGGAGCGGCGCCCGCCCTCCCAGCGCTCGCCGAGCTGGTCGACCTGCGGCACCCCGGTCTCTTCGATCAGCACCCGGAACCCGGACGCCTCGAGGTGCGTGCCCAGCGACGCGGTCATGCGCACCACCCACTCGAAGGCCTCGCTGTGCGCGGTCGGCGACCAGGTGTCTCCGGGGTCGGGGATCGCATCCGGGAACCCGCTCTGCCGGGTGTCGATCAGGATGCGGGCGTCGGGGTGGCTGCGGTGCTCCTCTTGGCGCACCATCAGTTCGCCGTGCCGCGCGCTCGCGCGCCAGTGCACGCGGCGGAGGGCATCGCCGGGGCGGTACTCGCGCGTGGTCAGGTCGTCGTCGTTACCGGTGACGCGGCGCTGCACCAGCTGGGCGGTGCCCTCGCCGTCGGCCAGCGTCGGACCGCCGGTCGGCAGCTCGACGATGTCGGGCACCACGATCAGCCGGTCTGCTTCGCCGACGGCGAGCAGCGCGTTGACCATGCCGAACGGGTCTTCGTACTCGATCACGAACGGGCCGATCGGGTACAGGCCGCGGCGCTGCGGATGCAGCTCGTAGTCGACGGCTCGCACGCGACGCGCGGCCGAGCCGATCGAGATGGCGGGCAGCTCTTGCGGCTCCATCGGCTGCGCCCACGGGATCGCGTCGTTCCACAGCAGCGGTGTGCTCGCGCTCGAGCCGACGTTGCGCACCCGCACCGTCACGCGGGTCGTGCCCCCGGCCGCGACCACCGGCGGCGAGAACAGCCGGATGATCTCGAACCGCGGCTTGCGCGTGCGCACAATGATGCCGCCCACCACGACCAGCAGCACTGCCATGCCGCCGATCACCAGCACCTCGGATCGGCCGGCCGAATACCCCGTGATCAGGCACAGGATGCCGAACCCCAGCGTCACGATGCCCCGGGGCGTGAGGCGCGCGGCGCGTTTGCGCAGCGTCGTCTCGCCGTCGCGGCGGGCGCGTGAGCGGGAGCGTCGGGGCGCGGCCATGTCAGGCCGGTCCGGCTGCTCCGAGTGGCACCGGGGTGCTCGCGACGATGCGCGCGGTGATGTCGGCGAGCGCCTCGACGCCGAGCGGGTTCGAGCCGAGAGCCGCGCGCGTCGTCATCAGACGGTGGGCGAGCACGGGCACGGCGAGGGCGTCGATGTCATCTGGCAGCACGAAGTCACGCCCGTCGAGGGCGGCACGCGCCTTCGCCGCACGCACCAGCTGCAGCGTCGCGCGGGGACTCGCGCCGAGACGCAGATCGCGGTCGGTGCGCGTGGCCGCGGCGATCGCCACGGCGTAGTGCTCGACCGCGGGGCTCACGTACACGGCGCGGACGGTGGCGATCATGCGACCGAGGCGTTCCAGCGTGACGACCGGCCTCAACGCGGCGAGCGGGCTGCCGCCCTCACGGTTGCGCAGCATCGCGGCCTCGTTCGCGGCATCCGGATACCCCATCGAGATACGCGCCATGAACCGGTCGCGCTGCGCCTCGGGGAGGGCGTAAGTGCCCTCCATCTCGATCGGGTTCTGGGTCGCGATCACCGTGAACGGAATCGGAAGCGGGTAGGTCGAGCCGTCGACCGAGACCTGCTGCTCCTCCATGCTTTCTAGCAGGGCGGACTGCGTCTTCGGGCTGGCGCGGTTGATCTCGTCGCCGATGACGATGTTCGCGAACACCGGACCGGGCTTGAACTCGAACTGCCGGTCGGCCTGGTTGTAGATGCTGACGCCGGTGATGTCGGCAGGCAACAGGTCGGGAGTGAACTGGATGCGACTGACGCTGCAGTCGACCGCTTTCGCCAGCGCTTTGGCCAGCATCGTCTTGCCGACACCCGGAACGTCTTCGACCAGCAGGTGGCCCTCGGCCAGCAGCACGGTCGTGGCGATCTCGACCGCCTCGCGCTTTCCGTCGATCACGGTCTCGACGGCGGCCATCACCGCGCGGCTGTCGAGCAGGAATTCGGCGATCGAGAGCGAGTCGGCATTCGTCGCGGCATCTTCGCCGGTCTGCTGCTCCGCGTCGCTGCGGTAGGCGTTCATTCTGTGGAGTCTGCCATCTCTGAGCCCCTGTCTGAACTGTGAAGTTGCCCCATCACCTTTATACGGAGCCGATGCGTGATCGGTTCACTCACCCCGTGCCGCCACGCGGCTGTGGCGGGCCGTGAACCGCGGGGGCGGGCTCTGTGCCCACGTGAGCCGCGCGAAGGCCCGCCTCGTACCCCTCGCGCCACGCCTCGTCACTGCCGGTGCGGAACATGTCTTGATCGGCGGGGCGGATGAGGCTGCGCGCCCCGGGCAGGTCGAGGTCGCCCACCAGGTGCCCGAGCCCGCGGATCACGGCTACCGGCATCCCACTCGCCTTGCCCTTCACCAGGTCGGCCGCGCCGGCGATCTCGTCGGCGACTGCCGCGATCGTCGCTTCGAGCAGGTGACCGGATGCGTCGGTCGAGCCGCGCAGATCGTCGACGACCCGCAGACCGGCGGCCCCGATCGCCGCGTCGGTCTGGCCTTCGCGCCACGGGCGCCCGAGCGTGTCGGTCAGGATGACGGCGACGGTTTTTCCCGAGCTCGCTCGCAACGCGGTCGCGAGGCGGTGCGCGCTCGCGTCGGGATCTTCGGGGAGCAGCAGCACGACGCCCTCGGGCGCGTTGGAAGCGTCGACGCCCGCCGCGGCCATCACCAGCCCCTGTGGATTCTCGACGATGCGCGTCACTCCGCGCGCGTGCTCGCGCGTCGCGACCGTTCGCACGGTCTGATCAGTGATCGCCTGCTCGCGATCGGCCGCGGCGACCTGCCTGCCCTCGGCCTTGCTCACGATCTTGGAGGTGACGGAGAGGATGTCGCCGTCTTGCAGGGTGTCGGCCACGGCATCCTGAATCAGCTTCGCCAGGTCGTCGCCCGCCGCGATCTCGGGGATGCCGTCGACGCCCCACACCTCGAGGGTCATCGCGTGACCTTCGGCAGCACGTCGCGGCCGAACACCTCGAGGAACTCGCGCTGGTTGCGTCCGACGTTGTGGAGGTAGATGCGGTCGAATCCGAGGTCGGCGAAGGTCTGGATGTGGGCGCGGTGGGCGTCCGGATCGGAGCTGATCAGCATTCTGCCCTCGAAATCGGCGGGGGTGACCATGCGGGCGATCTGCTCGAGCTCGTGCGGCGACCGGATGTCGGCCTTGCTGAACCGCATGCCCAGGTTCGGCCACTCGGTGAGGGCGTTGTGCATCGCGGCCTCGTCGGTGGCGGCCCAGCTGACGTGCAGACGCAGCACCTTGGCCATGGTGGCGGCGTCACGGCCTGCCTCGCGCGCGCCCTCGCCGAAACGTCTGAGCAGCGCGTCGAGCTTGTCGAGCGGGGCCGCTTCGGTGATCAGGCCGTCGACCGTGCGGCCAGCTCGCTTGGCCGTGACCGGCCCGCTGGCCGCGACCAGGATGTCGGGGGCCACGTCGGGCATCGTCCACAGCCGCGTCGCTTCGAGCTTGTAGTACTGGCCCTCGTGGCGCACGTCCTTTCCGCTGTGACCCGATGCGAACAGCTTCTTGATGATGTCGACGGCCTCGAACATGCGGCTGATGCGTTCGGGGGCGTCGGGCCAGTAGCGCCCGACGACGTGCTCGTTGAGGGCTTCGCCGCTGCCGAGGCCGAGCCAGTGCCGGCCGGGGTACATCGCGGCGAGAGTCGCGGATGCCTGCGCGACCATCGCGGGATGCCAGCGGAACGTGGGAGCGGTCACCCCGGTACCCAGATCGCCCTGGGTCGTCTGGCCGAGGGCGGAGAGGACGTTCCAGACGAACGATGCCTGACCCTGGGCTGGAAGCCACGGCTGGAAGTGGTCGGCGGCCATCACGCCGCGGAAGCCGTGCTGCTCGGCCTGGGCCGCGAGCTCGAGGATCTCGGTGGGGTGGAACTGCTCGAGCATCGCGGCGTACCCGATCTGGGGTCGGCTGGCTGCGGGCATGGGTACATTCTGGCCGCGATACTGATCCCATGCCGTCGAACCGCTTCTTCCGTGTGATGAACACGTTGCACCGGGGCCTGTTGAGGACGACGGGTGGTCGCGTCGGCTGGCGCGCGTACGGCATGCCGATGCTCGAACTGACCACGACCGGACGCACGAGCCGGCAAAAACGGACGACGATGCTGTCGTCTCCGTTGCAACTCGGCGACACGGTGATCATCGTCGCGTCGCGCGGAGGCGATGACGTGCACCCTGGGTGGTACCACAACCTGGTGGCCGAGCCGCGGGTCGAGGTGGTGTTGCGGGGCCGGGCGGCTGTGCCGATGCGGGCGCGCGTCGCCACACCCGCCGAGCGTGCCGACCTGTGGCCGAAGATCACGAAAGATCACCCGAACTTCGCCGCATACCAGGTGCGGACGGAGCGAGAGATCCCCGTCGTGCTGCTGGAGCCGGTGCGGGACCACCCGGCCTGAGTGCCGCGAAGTGGGGCGTGCACGTGAGTGGCGCTCACGACACGATCTATGAATGGATCTCTCCGCGCTCTTGCCAACTGGCGTCCTCGTGCTGATACTGCCTATCGTCGGAACGGCGCTCGCTCTGCTTCTGCAATGGGGCATCATCCGGGCTGGCGTGATCTCGGGGATGCGCGCCCACCAGCTGTGGCTCGACCAGCGCGAACGTGAACTCGCGCGTTCGGCGGACTGGAGCCTTGCCAACCGGTCTCGGTGATGCAGCTCTACTACGTCGACGAGTCGGGCGGCTTGAAGGTCACGCCGCAGGCGGACGCCTCGAGCGAAACCGTGGCCGACTGGTTTGTGTTGGCTGCGGTCGGCGTGCCCGATACGTCGAGGCAGAAGCTCGCGCTCGACTTGCGGAAGATCCGCGAACGGTACTTCGGAGACATGGCCAGCGACTGGGCCGCCACGGAGCTCAAGGGGAGGAGCATCGCCATCACACGAGCCCGTCTCTTCGAAAGCCTTTCGACCGGCGCTGCTCCCGCGGGCTATGAGCAGCTGATCGACCGCAAGAAATTCGGCAACCTCGAGAGCGATATCGCACACGTATTCGCGCGCTTCCGTCCGATCGTGTTTGTTGTGGCGGTCGACAAGCGACGTTTGGCCGCCGAGCAACCCGATGCCACCGTCCTGGGCACCGCTTACGGCGCTCTCTCCCGCCGGGTGGCCCTGACAGTGCAGGACACGGCGCCCGGCGAGAGTGCGATGTTCGTGGCTGACGAGCAGCGTGAGCACGAGCAGTACTTCGGCAGCGGCGAACTCGCTGCCTCGCGGCGGCGGATGAATCAGACGGGGGCGCGGCCCGCGCAGTTCGACCTAATACTCGACAAGCCGCTGTGGATCGATTCGGCGCAGAGTTCATTGGATCGCGAGATCATCCAGCTCGCCGACATCGCCGCGTTCCACGTGCGCGAGCGGGCGAAAGGTTCCGTCCCCTCCGGCCCGATTTGGCCGGCCCTTCGACGCTGCCTTCGCGCGAGCAACGGCAGCGTCAAGAACGACGGGTTGGTGATCCACCCGAAACCGAAGACCTGGCCGGAGGCGCTGGAGTAGGCCGAACCTCCACAGCGAGGTTCATCGCGGCGTCGACGTACTGCTTGCTGGCGACCACCTCGTCGGGGTCGCTGCCGACGATCCAGCGCGAGGCGAACTGCTCGATCGGCAACGCATCCTTCGGTCGACCGCATCGAAACTGACGCCGCCTGCTCCGCCAGCTGAGGAAGGGGCGGTGCGTTTGGGCGCGCCGCCCCTTCTTCAGCGGGCGTTCAGTGCGGTCGCGAAGCGTTCGGCGGCGTACTTGCACGCGGCGAGCGCGTTGCCGAGCGTCTCCTCGACCTCGAACACGGCGGCGAGCACGAGTTGCTGGCCGGGGACCCGCAACTGGATGACGTGGGCGTCGTCCGCAGCGATGATCACGTAGTGCGCACGGCCGATCACGAGTTCGCGTGCGACGGCCTCGCTGAGAGCCTGGATCGACGACGCCATGCTCGACAGCCGGTCCTCCTCGTAGGCCGGCACGCCATCCACTTCGAAGCCGTCCTCGGTCAGCACCGTCGCGTACCGCACCGTGTGGGCGACATCGGTCAGGTCGTGCAGCGCAACTGTCGCCAAGTCGATGACGAACGGGTCTTTGTGGGGCGCCAGCGAAACCGTCGTCTGCGCGATCATGCGGGCACCGCGCTGTACGCCGCGCGCATCTCGATGTTCGCGATCAGGCACATCATCAGCATCTCCATGTTCCCCCGGTCGCGTGGGTCGACCGGCATCACCGGCACCATGAGGTCGGGACGGTCACGCTCGAGCACGTCGGTGTAGTGGGTCAGGATCGGGCCGGGCGCGACATCCATGCGTGTGATCCCGACGGCGACGCCGCCGCGCTCACACAGGTCGGCGAATTCGATCATGAACTCGCGCATCGCATCCACCGGATCGGGTCCGTCGTTGTGGATCAGCAGCACCATGCCTTCGGCGCGGTCCCGCAGGATCCGCCACATGAAATCGAAGCGGCGCTGGCCGGGGATGCCGTACATCCGGATCCGCTCCTCGTCGGAAACGTGGATCTCGCCGTAGTCGAGGGCCACCGTCGTGGTGGCTTTGTCGGCGGTCGCGCGGTCGGTGTTCGCCGCCTCCGTGCTGATCACGGGGATGTCGCTCAGGCTCTGGATCGCCGTCGTCTTGCCGGCCCCCATGGGTCCGGCGAACAGGATGATGTGTTCCACGTCAGTGGCCCCACCGCTCTCGCAGGCGGGCGAACAGTCCTGTGCTCGGGGCGACCGAATGTGCGGATGCCGGCGCAGCATCCAGAGCCGGTGCAGCGGTGGACCTGCGCAACATCCCTGCCACGCTGAGAGCGTTGACCAGCCGCCGCGCATCCGAGGGTGGAGTGTGCGCGGCGGCGGCCAGCTCATCGGCGGTAGCGAACGCGTTGCCGAGCATCGCGATCATGCGCACCTGGTCGAGGTCGATCTCGATACCGGATAGCGACGGCCAACGTCGAAGGTGGTAGCGGTGACCCTCCACCAGCCAGGGAGCAGGCTCGTCGCCGAACGCGTGGAAACCGATCGACCAGAGCAGCGGGTCGAGGGTGCGTCCGGGGAGTTCGAACGCGGGGGCGTCGGGCTCGGCCGTGCAGGTCTCGACGAGGACGCTGGCGGGCGTCACCGGGAACGCGTCGAGCGGGTGTTCCCACTCGAAGGCGTTGTAGGCGAAGTCGATATGGGCGACACCATGGTCGGCGACGTGCAGGCGCAGCGTCATCGGCATCGGCATCTGCTGAATCGCGTGGACGGCGGTCGCCGCGCCGGCCCAACCCGCGAGCTCCGGAGCGGGAGCCTGCACGGTGGGCCGGGTTCCGACGGCGATGCCGGAGTCCGGTGTCATCTACCCTGCGCAGAAACGAAGCGTCGACGAAACCATTTTGCGGCCCCCCAGCCTTGCCGATCGCGGTCCGGCCCCCGCCGGAACGGGGCTGGTCGCGCCCCGTTCGCTCAGCCTAGGGTTCCGGGGTCCAGACGGGTCTACCCCCTTAGGGGGGCCGGGGCCGATGCCTAGAGCGCCCGCAACCGCGGCGCCAGATCCTTCTCGAACAGCTCGAGGAAGCGCCGCTGGTCGGCGCCCGGCGCGTGGAATACGAGGTGGTTCATCCCGGCGTCGACGTACTGTTTGATGCCGGCGACCACCTCGTCGGGGTCGCTGCCGACGATCCAGCGCGAGGCGATCTGCTCGATCGGCAACGCATCCGCCGCCTTCTCCATCTCGATGGGGTCGGTGATGTCGTGCTTCTGCTCTTTGCTCAGGGCGAGCGGGGCCCAGAAGCGGGTGTTCTCGAGTGCGGTGTCTTTGTCGGTGTCGTAGCTGAGCTTGATCTCGATCATGCGGTCGATCGCTTCGAAGCTGCGGTCGGCCTGCTCCGCCCCCTCCTTCACAGCCGGGATGAGTTGCTCGGTGTACAGCTCCATGCCTTTACCACTCGTGCAGATGAACCCGTCGCCCGCGCGGCCCGCGTAGCGCGCGACCACCGGGCCACCCGCGGCGATATAGACCGGGATCGCTTTCTCGGGCCGGTCGTAGATGCTCGCGTCGACGGTCGAGTAGTACTCGCCCTCGAAGTTGACGCGGTCCTCTGTCCACAGCTTGCGCATCAGCTCGACCGACTCGCGCAGGCGGGCGAACCGCTCTTTGAACTCGGGCCAGTCGCCGCGCCACCCGGTCGCGATCTCGTTGAGGGCCTCGCCGCTGCCGACGCCGAGGAAGATGCGCCCCGGATACATCACGCCCATGCTCGCGAACGCCTGCGCGAGCACCGCTGGGTTGTACCGGAACGTCGGCGTCATCACGCTCGTGCCGATTCGGATGGTTTTTGTGCGCTCTCCGACCGCGGCCATCCAGGTGAGCGAGAACGGGGCGTGCCCGCCCTCGTGCCGCCACGGCTGAAAATGATCGCTGACCGCGACACTCTCCATGCCGTGCGCTTCCGCCGCGACCGCGATCTCCACCAACTCGCGCGGGTCGAACTGCTCGGCGCTGGCCTTGTATCCGAGTGTGAGGGGCATGCCTTCAGGCTACGACGGATCTAGCCGCGATCCTTCTGCAAGAAGTCGGCGACGACCTTCGGAACGTAGGGGGCGACATCTCCGCCGAGAGCGGCGACCTGGCGCACCAGCGAGCTCGAAACGTGGGCGTGCGCCGGCTCGGGAAGCATGAAGATGGTCTCGACGTTCGCGAGGTTGCGGTTGACGATCGCCATCGGGGTCTCGTAGGCGACATCCACCTGCGACCGGATGCCCTTCACCAGGACGCTGGCACCGACATCGGTGCAGTAGTCCACCAGCAACCCGACCGACCAACTGGTCACCAGGATGTTGTCGCCGAGCTTCGCGTCCACCACCGAATCCTGAATCAACGAGACCCGCTGCGCGATCGGCAGCAGAGCCGACTTGTCGGGGTTGTGAACCACCAGCACGTGCAGCTCGTCGAAGATGCGCGCGGCGCGACCGATGACATCCAGATGGCCGAGAGTGACGGGGTCGAACGACCCGGGGACGACGGCGATCCGGCTGGGACTCATGGGCGGGAGCCTATCGGACCAGTGTTACCAGACCGTGACACAGTGCAGACCCTCACGAGGCTAAGACAGCACGACAGGCGAAGACCGGGGACGCCGCGAGACGTCCCCGGTCAGACGGCCCTAGCTCGTCGCCGAGACCACGGGCGCCGCGAAGTACAGCGCCGGTTCGAACACGACCGAGTCCGCCGTGGTGCCGGCGGGGACATCGACGAACACTACGCACGGAACCGACAGGCCGGGGTTCACATCCGTCGTGAAGTAGTCCGCCCCGAACTGGCCCGTCGCGTCGTCGGCGTCGTACGCCAAGTCGCCCGAGATCAACTGAATGTCACCCGCGAGCAACGAAACAGATTCCGTGCCATCGTTCGCCACGGTGTAGTCGACACGGCACCACTCGCCCACAGGCGCCTCGTCGAAGAAGTCCGGCCCGGTCGAGGTGAGACCACACTCGACGCCATCGAGCGTGAAGGTGAAGCCGTCCGAGTTCGTGACCGGCTGACCGAGCGCGACAGTATCGCCGGTGGCAGTGGAGTCCGGAACGGGGATCTCGTCGAGGCTGTCAATGCCCGCGCCGACGCCGACCACCACGGTCACGACCGTGACGATGATCGCGACCAGCCACCCCACGATCGCCACGATCAGTCCGGCGAGCGCGAGACGCTTCGGGCGTCCCTTGCGGGTGAGGCCGATGATCGCGAGCACGATGGCCGGCACGACGAACAGCCAGGTGAAGCCCGACGCCACCGGGATCACCGCACTGATGAACCCGAGCCCGGCGAGCACCAGGGCGATCACGCCGAACATGTTCGGCCCCGAGCCGGGCGGCGGGGTAGCGGGAGATGTGGCATCTGCCACGGATGTTGCTGTGTTGGACACGGATGTCCCCTTCGAATCAGAGCGATCCCGTGTGGACCGCCCGATCGACGCTACGAATCAGCAACCGCGCAGCGGATCGGTCGTTCGACCCATCTAGCCCTCGCCGCTAGCCCTTCGCGAGGAACGCCCGCTCCGCCTCGTCGAGACGGCGAGTCAGCGCCTCGGCCAGCGCTCGGTGCTCTGCCAGAGTCGGGTCCGCATCCAGAACCGCCTCGGCCGCCGCACGCGCCTCAGCGATCAGGTCGCCGTCACGCACCACCCTCAGCAGCTTCAGCGACGAACGCCCACCCGACTGGTTCGAGCCCAGCACGTTGCCTTCGCGCCGCAACTCCAGGTCGACCTGCGCCAGCTCGAACCCGTCGAGGGTCGCCGAGACGGCGTCGACCCGCTCCCGCGAGATCGTCGCCGGTTCGGAACGGGTGACGAACAGGCACAACCCCGGCACCCCGCCGCGACCCACCCGGCCACGCAGCTGATGCAGCTGGGCCACCCCGAACCGGTCCGCATCGAGCACCACCATCGTCGACGCGTTCGGCACATCGACACCCACCTCGATCACCGTCGTCGCCACCAGCACGTCGATCTCACCGGCCGCGAACGCGCGCATCGTGCGGTCTTTGTCGTCCGACGACATGCGCCCATGCAGCGGCTCGACACGACGGCCGGCGAAGAGCGGGTTGGCGCGCAACTGCTCCAAGGTCGGCAGCACGGCGGCGCCCGGCGGGGCGTCCGGGTCGGCGAGCGCGTCCGGGTCGTCCTCGGCCGCAGCACGCTTCACGGCGGGCGTCGCATCGGCCGCGGGCGTGTCGATCGCCGGGCAGACCACGAAACCCTGGCGGCCCTGCGCCAGCTCTTCGGCGAGCCGCTCCCAGATGCGGTTCTCCCACCCCGGATGATCGGCCAGCGCGACGACGTGCGACACGATGGGCGAACGTCCGGCCGGCAGCTCGGCGATGGTCGAGACGTCGAGATCGCCGAACACGGTCATCGCGACCGTGCGTGGGATCGGCGTCGCCGTCAACACCAGCACGTGCGGCGACGTGCCCTTCAGGCGCAGCGCCTCGCGCTGGTCGACCCCGAACCGGTGTTGCTCGTCGACCACGACCAGGGCCAGCTCGGCGAAGGTCACCTGGTCGCCGAGCAGCGCGTGCGTGCCGACGACGATCGACGCGCCACCGGATGCCGTGGCCAGCAGCGCGCGCCGCCGGTCGGCCGCCGGCAACTGGCCTGTCAGCAGCGTCGGCCGCAGCCGCGCCGCGAGATCGGGTCCGAGCGATGAGACGAGCGACCGCAGGTGCTGCCCCGCGAGCACCTCCGTCGGCGCCAGGAACGCCGACTGCCCGCCCGAGTCGGCCACCGCCAGCATCGCCCGCAAAGCGACCAGCGTCTTGCCCGAACCCACCTCGCCCTGCACCAGCCGGTTCATCGGCACGCCCGACGCCAGGTCGCGCTCGATGTCGGCGCCCACGTCGAGCTGATCGTGCGTCAGCTGAAACGGCAGCTTCTCTTCGAGCTCGGCCGAGAAGCGGCCGGGATGGCGCGGCGGGGTTCCGGCGGAGCGGCGCTCGGCACGCTGGCGCAGCAACCCGGCCTGCAGCACGAACGCCTCCTGAAAGCGGAGTGCGTCTTGGCCACGCTTCCAGTCGGTGTCGCCGGTGGGGCGGTGCACGAGACGCAGCGCCTCGGCGTACGGGAGCAGCCCACGCGACTCACGCACGGCATCCGGAACCGGGTCGTCGAGCGCCGGCGGCAACCCGCCCAGCACGACCTCCATCGCCTTGGCAAGCTGCCAGCTCGCCAGCGTCGACGTCGCGGGGTAGATCGGGATCGGCTGCTCGGCCCATTCGCGCGCCATGTCGGTCGCAACGCTGATCACCGTCGGAGCCTCGGCACCCATCCCGTCGACCGCGAGCCCCGACCCGTCGGCCGCCGCGTTGAACAGCTCGTAGTCAGGATGCGCGAGCTGCCGCACCCCGCGGTACTCCCCCACCTTTCCGGCGAAGATGCCGCGCACGCCCGGCTTCAACTCGCCAGAGCGCCACTTCTGATTGAAGAACGTCAGTGTCAGAAACCCGCGGCCATCGGTGATCGACACCTCGAGAATCGACCCGCGCTTGTTCCGCATCGGCCGCTCGTTGACGCTGCGCACCTCGGCGACGATCGTCACCGATTCGTCGACCGTCAGCTCGGCCAGCGACGTCAGTTCCCCGCGCTTCGCATACCTGCGCGGGTAGTGCGACAAGAAGTCGCCCGCCGTCTCATACCCGAACGCCTTCGTGATCGCCTGCGCGGTGCGTTCCCCGAGCACCGATCGCAGGCGTGCGTCGAGCGGGGAATCCCCTACAGCCACCCGCGCTTCTTGAAGATGATGAACAGCACGATGCTGGATGCCGCCATCAGCCCCAGCGCGAACGGGTACCCCCAGGGCTGCTCCAGTTCGGGCATGAACTTGAAGTTCATCCCGTAGATCGAGCCGATCAGCGAAGGGGCGAACAGGATGGCGGCCCACCCCGAGATCTTGCGGGTCTGGTCGGCCTGGGTGTTGGTCGCTTCGCTCAGGCGCTGCGCCTCTTCGCTCTGCCGCTGCCCGACGAGAGAGGTGTTGACCGACAGGATGTCGCGCAGCAGCACCCGGAACTCCTCGATGCGCTCCTTCGCCACGACCACATGGTCGGCGACGTCGCGCAGGTACTGCTGCAGCTTGTCGCCCACGTAGCCGTCGGCGAAACCGTCGGACAGGGTGTCGATGATGCCGATCAGCGGGGCGACGGCCCGCTCGAACTCGATGACCTCGCGGTTCAGTTCGTAGACGCGGCGTGAGACTTTCGGGTCTCCGTCGAAGACCTGGGTCTCGATCTCGTCGATGTCGTTGGCGATGCCCTCGACCACCGGTTTGTAGCCGTCGACAACCGCATCCAAG
>JBDTQN010000022.1:0-18265 GCA_039932215.1 Pseudolysinimonas sp.
CCCGCCCGGTTCGTTCTCACCGTCCTGTTCATCGGCGCATTCACCATGGGATGCGCCGAGATGCTGGTCGTCGGGCTCATCGAACTGATCGCGGTCGACCTCTCGGTCACCGTGCCCGCCGCCGGCGCACTCGTGACCGCGAACGCTCTCGGGCTCGCCGTCGGCGGCCCGCTCCTGACCTTCGTGACCACCCGCTTCGACCGGCGGCACGTGCTCATCGCCTCGACCGTCGTCTTCGTGCTCGGGAACCTGCTCCCCGCCCTCGGGGCGGGCTACGTCCCGTTCCTGATCGCCCGCGTGATCATCGGCGCCGCGCAGGGACTGTTCATCGCGGCCGCGATGACGACGGCGACCTCCGTCGTGCCGCCCGAGCGCGCCGGTCGCGCCATGGCCACCGTCATCTCGGGGTTCGCGACGGCGAGCGCCCTCGGGCTCCCGCTCGGCACCCTGCTCGGCCAGGCGGTCGGATGGCGTGGATCGTTCATCGCGGTGGACGCGGTCGCGGCGCTCGTGCTGGTGGTTCTGTTCGCCGTTCTCCCCTCGGTACCGGCGTCGGGCGAGACCCGGGCACTCGGGCAGGCGCGCGAAGCGTTCGCCCCCCGGGTGCTCGCTCTGCTCGGCTTCTGTGCCGTGATCTTCGTCGCGATCCAGTCGGCGCTCACCTATCTCGTGCCGTTCCTCAGCGAGGTGAGCGGCGTATCCGGACCCCTGGTCAGCGCGTATCTGCTCGCGTACGGTGTCGCGACCACGGTCGGGTCTGCGGCGGGCGGCCGATTCGCCGACACGAGTTCCCGGCGCGCCCTGATCGTGGGATCGATCGGTGTGACCGCGTCTCTTCTCGCGATGTTCGTGTTCGGCGCGAACCCGGTCGTCGCCGCCATCGGCGTGCTCGGCATCGGCCTGTTCGGCATGGGCATAGCGCCGTCGATGCAGCACCGCGTCACAGAACTGTCCGGCGCCGGAGGTCCGCTGGCCGCCTCGCTGCCCGCCTCTGCGGTCAACGCCGGCATCGCCCTCGGCTCGCTCGCCGGCGGAATCGCGTTCGGGATCGCCGGGGCCTCGGCCGCGGTGCTCACCGGCGCGGTCGCCGCCGCACTCGCGATCGCGGTCGCCTGGGCCACCTCTTTCTTGCACCCCGTTTCCCAACCCTTACGAAAGGACGCATGATCATGAGCATGACCACCAACCAGCCCTCCGTCGTCGACGAGGCGTCGTTCAGCGTGCGGCGCACGATCCGCATCGACGCCACCATCGAGAAGGTGTGGGCAGCCATCACCGATCCGGCTCACATCTCGCAGTGGTTCGGACGTGTCGAGCTCGCCGGAGCCGGCGCCGGCGCCGTGGGAACGATCTCGTGGCCCGACCGCGACCCGATCCCGCTGCGCGTCGAATCGATCGATGCACCGCACTCGGTCGCGTACCGCTGGAACAACGACGACGCCCTCGGCACGTCGCCCGACGCCCTCGACGCCTCGCGATCGACCGTGTTCACCTTCACACTCGAGGCCACCGGCGGCGGCACACAACTCACGGTCGTCGAGACCGGCTTCGACGCGACGTCCGACCCGGCCGCGAACATGGCGGACCACGCAGAGGGCTGGGTCGGCGAGCTCGACAAGCTGGTCGCGCTGCTCGAGGACGCGGCGTGACGACCGCGACGCTGGTCCCCGTGTTCGCGGCGCTCGGCGACGACACCCGCTGGAGCATCCTCGCCGCTCTGGGCGAGGGCGACGCGTCGGCGTCTGCCCTCGCCGGGCGGCTGCCGGTGACGCGTCAGGCGATCGCCAAGCACCTCACCGTGCTGCAGGATGTCGGGCTGGTCGAGCCGGTCCGCGTCGGTCGCGAGGTGCGCTTTCGGGTGATCGGATCGCAGCTCAGCGCGACAGCGCAACGACTGGATGCCATCGGAGCCGAGTGGGACCGTCGCCTCGCCGCGATCAAGGCCGTCGCCGAAGGGCTGTGACTCGAGAACCTTCGCTATTTGGTGAGCGCGGCGCCCTCGTCGGTGGGCGCCGCGGGCACCGACTCCTTCTGAGTGAGGTACTGATTCGACAGCACGCGGTATGACCGGGTGAAGAACGCGCCGACGGCGGCGAGCACCATGATCAGGCCCGCGACCAGGAACACCAGGGCGATCCCGCGGGCCTCGCCGTCGCCCAGCAGCCAGCCGAAGGCATCCCGACCCGGTCGTGAATCCATGTACGGGATGATCAGGAACTGGGCGATCGGGGCGATCAGGAACGCCGTGATCGGTGCGGCAGCCGACTCGAACGCGGCGGCGAAGCCGAACACCCGACCCTGGGTCTGGAAGGGTACGACCCGCTGGATGACGGTCTGCTCGGCCGCCTCGACCGCGGGAATCAGGGTCATGTAGAGCAGGATCCCGACCGCGTAGAGCCACCACCAGTCGCGAATCGTGAACAGGGCGCCGAGCACGCCCATCAGGATGACCAGCGTCAGCAGCGTCTTGATGGGGTTCTTGCCGAGACCGAACCTGGCGATCAGCAGCCCGCCGATGATGAAACCGGTCGACGTGACGCCGAGCACGATTCCCCAGATCTCGACCGGGAACAGTTCGAGCCCGTACGGATCCATCAGGGCCATATATACGCCGCCGATGAAGTTGTTGAACGTCGAAAAGATGATCAACGCGAACAGGCCCGTCGCGGCCCGCACCGCGGTGATGCTGCCGCGCAGGTCGATGAGCTTCTGCTTGCCGGCGTCGCGCTTCGGCGCGTCTTCGGGGATGCGCAGGAAGGTCAGGTGCACGAGGGCGGCCGCCGACAGCACGATCGCGATCAGCAACGTCCAGCCCATGCCGAGCAGACCGATGGACAGGCCGCTGAACACGCTCGTCACCATGAACGCGAGGCCCTGCACCGTGCCGACCATCCCGTTCGCGTTGGCGTGCCGCTCTTCGGGAACGAGCAGCGTGACCGTCGTCGACAGCGCGATGTTGCGCATGTTCTCGATGACGGCGCCGAACAGGATGATCGCCGCGAACAGCCAGAACCACGGCTGCCCGAGATCGAGCAGGGTGGATTCGGGGAACGCTAGGTAGAGCAGCCCAGCGATGCCGAAGGCGGTGAGCGTCACGAGCCCGGCGACGATCATCACCTGATGCTTGCGGTGCCGGTCGACGAAGGTGCCGAACACCATCGAGAAGATCGCGACCAGCAGCATGTACGAACCGCCGATGATGCCGGTGGCCAGCACCGAGCGCGTCTCGAGGTAGACCCAGAAGGTCAGCGCGAACCACAGGTAGCTGGTGGTGACGTTGGCGGCCGCCGTGTTGACGAGCACCTGCAGGAACGTACGCATGTAAACACCGTACACATGGCCGCCGACATCGGCGAAGGTCAGTCGCGCCAGAACCCCGTCATTCCGAGCAGCTTCGTCTGCGCGTCGGCGTCGGCGGGAACTGCGACCTCGGGACCGAAGACGTGGATGCCGCGCAACTGTTCGAGCTGCGGGGTCACCAGCTCGGTCAGCGCGGCGACGAGCTCGTCAGGCAGCTTCACGTCGTCGCCGAAGAAGTGGCCGATCGACCACGCCTGGAACGCCCGGAAGAAGCTGGTGTGCTCGTAGAACACCGAGCGAGGAAAGTCACCGTACGTGAGGTGCGCCGTGGCCTCGAGGTCGGGATCGGCGGTCACCGCCGCAGTCGCGAGATCGTGCACCCGGTCGTAGTCGGCGATCACGTCGGCGGCGTCTCGCTTGAGCAGCGGCTTGTAGGTGTCGCCCACCTCGTCGACCGTCTTGCCGGCGAGCACGTCGGGCACCCAGGCCTCGTCGTAGGTGTGGCCCTTGACGATCTCGGCGACCGTCGCGTCAGGGCGGCGGCTCCAATCGGCTGGTGCCGGCTGAGCGAGTTGCTCGGGCGTGAGGCGGTCGATGACCGTTCGCAGGGAAGCGTCTGAGAGCAAGAAGATCTGTCGCTGGTCCATGCGACGACGCTAGTACCGTCGACGGATGCGAATCACCGACACCAGCGACCTGTGGTGGAAGACCGCCGTCGTCTACTGCCTCGACGTCGAGACATTCCTCGACTGGAACGACGATGGCGTGGGCGACTTCGCGGGCCTGGCCCACCGCATGGACTACCTCCACGAACTGGGCATCACGTGCCTGTGGCTGATGCCCTTCTATCCGACGCCCAATAAAGACGACGGCTACGACATCCAGGACTTCTACGGGATCGACCCGCGCCTGGGCAACCATGGCGACTTCGTCGAGATGATCCGCATGGCGAAGGACCGCGGCATCCGGGTGATCATCGATCTGGTCGTCAATCACACCTCCGATCAGCACCCCTGGTTCGTCGAGGCACGCGCGTCGCGCGACAGCGCGACCCGTGACTACTACGTCTGGCGCGACCGCCCGCCGCGCAAGAAGGTCGTGAACGTGTTCCCCGACGTCGAAGACGGGGTGTGGGAACTCGACGAGAAATCGGGACAGTACTACCTGCATAACTTCTACCGATTCCAGCCCGACCTGAATGTGACCAACCCGAAGGTGCGGGATGAGGTTGCCAAGATCATGGGATTCTGGCTCGAGCTCGGAGTGTCAGGGTTCCGTGTCGATGCTGTGCCGTTCCTCATGGACGAGACCGGGGTCGAAACGCCGGAGGACGCGCTGCCACACCCCCTCGACTTCCTGAAATCGCTGCGGGCGTTCCTGGGGCGCCGTTCGGGCGACGCCGTCATGCTCGGCGAGGCCAACCTGCCGCGCAAAGATCAGGTCGAGTACTTTGGCGGTCCCGATGGCGACGGCCTCACCATGCAGTTCGACTTCATCACGATGCAGAGCATCTACCTGTCTCTCGCCCGCCGCGATCCAGCGCCCCTCATCACGGCGCTCGAATCGCGCCCCGACATCGCGGTCGAGTCGCAGTGGGCGAACTTCGTGCGCAACCACGACGAGCTCACCCTCGACAAGCTCAGCGAATCCGAGCGTCAGGAGGTCTTCGCCGCGTTCGGTCCCGAGCCCGAGATGCAGGTCTACGACCGCGGCATCATCCGCCGCCTGCCGCCGATGCTCGACGGCGATCCGCGCCGCATCCGGATGGTCTACAGCCTGATGTTCTCGCTGCCGGGGACGCCGGTGCTGTTCTACGGCGAAGAGCTCGGGATGGGCGAGGACCTGGCGGTCGGGTCGAGACTCGCGGTGCGCACTCCGATGCAGTGGACGAAGGGGCCGAACGGCGGGTTCTCGGACGCCCCCGCACGCAGGATGGTCCGCAAGGTGGTGACCGACGGCTACGGGCCCGAGCACGTCAACGCGTCGGACCAGCGACACGACTCCGAATCGCTGCTGCATTTCATGCGGAGGCTTATCGAGCGGTATCGCGCGTCGGCCGAGATGGGCTGGGGACAGTTCGAACTGCTGACGCAGTCTGCGTCGACTGTCTTGGCGCACACGCTGGCCGGGGCGGAGGGTCGCATGATCGCCCTGCACAACTTCGGCGACGCGGCAGCGGTCGTCGAGTTCGCGGTTCCTGACGCGGACGAGACGAGCCATCTGGTCGATCTGCTCGTGGATGGACGCAACGTCGAGCTCGATGCCACGGGCAGGGCCACTGTGCCGATGGATGGCTACGGTTACCGGTGGTTCCGGGTGATCGGGCCACAAGGGAAGCGCTTGGGCTGATGGCCAACAAGAAGCTGGAAACGAAGTCTCGCGTCGAGAGCCGGTGGCCCGCAGCGGGAGCGATCTTCGTCGCGCTGCTGCTGTACGCACTGCTGCCGAGCAGCTTTCCGCCCCAGCTGCGCTACGGCGTCGCGGCGATCGGGCTGATCCTCATGGTCCCGGCGCTCGCGATCAACCCGCTGAGCACGCAGCATCAGAAGTCGTGGTCACGCCCTGTCGCGATCGCGCTGTCGCTGTTGCTCGCCGTGGCGAATGGGGTGGATCTGGTTCATCTGATCATCCAGCTTCTGCAGCCGGCCGGCCAGAAGGAGGCGCCTACGCTTCTTCTCGCGGCTGTACAGGTCTGGGTCGTCAACATCATCTCGTTCGCCTACATCTTCTGGCAGCTCGACCGGGGCGGTCCGGTGGTGCGCGCCGAGTCGAAACGCGAAGACCTGCCTGAGGCGGACTTCCGCTTTCCGCAGGATGAAGACTTCGATGCGGCCCCCGAGGTCGCGATCAACTCCTCCCGCCGGTCGGGGTGGACGGCGAACTTCATCGACTACCTCTACTTCTCACTGTCGAACGCCATGGCGTTCAGCCCACCCGACGCGGTGCCGCTGACGAATCGCATGAAGATCCTCGTCGGCATCGAGGCCCTAGGCGCCTACGTGCTGCTGGTGCTCGTCATCGCGCGCGTCGTCTCGCTGCTGGGCTGAGCCCGACTGCCGCTCGGCGTGCTGATCAGGCGCGACTCGAGATCGGGATCGTTGCCATCGTCGCGTCGATGACGAGGCCGCGTGCAGACATCGACTCGGCCGACATCGTTTCCAGCAACTCGGAATCGAGTTCAGGATGGCGCGATCCGTCGAACCTGTAAATGAGATCGCAGGTGGGATGAATAAAGACCGACGCTCGCCCGCTGCCGTTCTCGGCCGGCTCATCCCATGAGAGAAGGAACGCCTCGTTCCGCCTCAGCTTCGACGTGACAACGACCTTGAGATGGGCGAGCACGCGGTCGTCGAGGTTGATCGGAGTCCGCATCGACCCGTAGTACAAAGTGCCCATGAGAGATCTCCATTACGCATCAGGGTGTGGGAGTTCAAGGGGGTATTCAGCGAGCGGATGCCAGTGCACCCTTTGTACATGAAGAAGGTCAGCTACGCGGGTGGTTCTTTCGTATCCGGTGATCGCATCGTAGACGCCGTGGTGCGATTCGCGGCCGCGAATGCGAACGCCGAACGGGCAGCGGAGATCGAAGTGCCCGCCACGGACGTCGACGGACAGCCGTACCGCATCGGCATCGTCCTCGGGCCGTCCAGCCAGTTGTTCTATGAACCGACCCACTCCACCGAGGAGCTCGTGGACGAGGAGTTCGTCGCGCGGATCGACGCGCTGACAAACCGGCTGATCTCCTCTTCGGGCGTCAACCCCAGCCCGTGACGGCTGGCGAACGGATCGACGCGCGCCGACGGGAGATCGAAGAGCGGCTCGCCGCGGTTGAGTCCCGCCTGGTGGCGGTGCGCGCGGCCCGTGGCGAATGGACGGACGAAGAGCACGACCCGGAAGGCTTCGCGCTCACCTTCGAGTGGCAGCAGGCCGAGGGCGCTCGCACGCAGCACCTCGCCGAACTCGCCGAGCTCGACGCGGCCGATACCCGCGTTGCTGACGCAACCTACGGGATCTGCGCAAGATGCGGGCAGATGATCCCCGATGCCCAGCTCGAGCTGCGCCCGGCACGTACGACGTGCGTGGCGTGCGCCTAGAGACTTCTCGCGTGGTCGGGGACGAAACGCTGGTCGTCGACCGGCGGGCGCTCGTAGTCCTTCGCGGCGGGGTGCTTCGGAATCTTCACCGGATCGGGCTCGGCCGTCTCGAACGCGACCTGAGACAGCAGATGGTGGATGACATTGAGCCGCGCCGCGCGCTTGTCATCGCTGTCGATCGTCCACCAGGGCGCCGCGGGGATGTCGGTGGCCTCGAACATCGCGTCTTTCGCGCGGGAGTAGTCCTCCCACCGCGTGATCGACTCCAGATCGGTGGGTGACAGCTTCCAGCGCCGCATCGGGTCGGTGACGCGCTTCTTGAACCGGCGCTGCTGCTCTTTGTCTGACACCGAGAACCAGTACTTGATCAGCACGATCCCGTCGTCGACGAGCATCCGCTCGAGCACCGGCACCTGCTGCATGAACAGTTCGTACTGCTCGTTCGTCGAGTAGCCCATCACCCGTTCGACGCCGGCGCGGTTGTACCAGGAGCGGTCCATGAGCACCAGCTCACCGGCCGCCGGGAGGTGGGCGATGTACCGCTGGAAGTACCACTGCCCCTTCTCGCGATCGCTCGGCTGCGGGAGGGCGACCACGCGGGCGGTGCGCGGGTTCAAGTACTGCACGATCCGCTTGATGGCACCGCCCTTGCCTGCGGCGTCGCGTCCCTCGAAGATCACCAGCACGCGCGCGCCGCTCTCGACGATCCAGCGCTGCATCGACACGAGCTCGACCTGCAGTCGTTCCAGTTCGCTCTCGTAGGGCTCTTTCGGTATCCGCTTCACCGGGCCACCGTACGCGCCGCATCTCGGGTGTGAGAGGGGGTTGCGCTCAGCCGCGCAGTGCCATGGCTTCGCTCATCCATCGTGTATGCAGGTCCCACGGGTCATCGACCCCGTGCGCGACCGACGCGATGTGCGCGCGCAGGCCCCGCGACATCCTGAACCATTCGGAGCCGGGGAACCTGTCGGCCGCGAATTGCACGTGCCGCCGCTGTTCGAGCTTGCGGTCGCCGCGCTCGAACGCGAGCAGTTGCTCGTGCATGATCGCGCCGAACCGCTGGCGTGGGTTCGCGGTGGTGCCGATTTTGACCCGGTCGCCCTGGCGCAGGTAGTAGACCACGTCGACGCGCGGCGGCGGCAGTTCGCCGTCGACCGTCTCACCGTGGCGCCACTCGCAGACGGCGCAGATCCAGCCGGCGGGGTACCGGATGCCGAGGCGGCTCCCACACGCGCGGCACGGTGCCGGCAGCAGATCAGTCATGCCGTACGAGCGATTCGCCCAGTCGGCGGCGAGCGCCAGATGCAGGTCACACAGCGCGACGGGTGAATCGGGGTCGACCGGGCCGGCGCACCCCACGCCGACGAGACAGTTGACTACGACGGCGTCACCGGACCGAGCACCGCCTCGGACCGCTCGCCGGCCGCAGCGCCTTTGAGCTCGATCAGGATCGTGTGCGTGGGGGTGTCGCCGATGTTGGTGCCCGCGTGCTCCTGCGCGGCCAGCCAGACGGCCACGCCAGGGTCGAGTTCGACCTCGACCTCGCGACCGCCCGACATCAGCTTGCGCCGAAAACCGGTGAGCGTCACCATCACCGAATTCGGGTGCACGTGGGGTGTGGTCGTCTCACCCGGGACGTCGGCGTAGTCGAGCACCCGCACGAACTCGTTCTCCCACAGGGTGCGGTAGTGATCGGGGTTGCTGACGGTGGGATCTTCGCTCATGCCGTGACCCTACGCCCGACCTCCGCGCTCCGAACCACTGCGGTGCCAGACTGAGCACACACCAGAGGAGGCGCCGTTGCCGGTTCACCCGTGGATCGCCGAGAGGTTCGCGCTGATCCGAGACATCCCCTCGTTCGACGCCGCATTCGGCGATCCGCATTTCGCCGCGGGGTGGGTGGCGTTCAACGAGGACCCCGAACGGTGGACCCCGCCGGCGGGTGTCATCACCGAGGAGGCCGTGGCCGACGGGCCACATGGGCCGGTGCCACTGGTGATCTTCCGGCCGGCGACGCGAGCCGCTACCCCGACGAGCGCGCTGCTCTGGATGCACGGCGGCGGATTCGTGGTCGGCACGGCCCGCGACCCCGAGTCGGTCATCCCGGGCACCGAACTCGCGGCGCGCGCCGGCGCCGTCGTCGTCTCGGTCGACTACCGGCTCGCGGTCGACGGTGTGCAGTATCCCGTTCCGCTCGACGACGTGTCGGCAGCGTGGGCGTGGCTGACGCAGCACGCCTCCGAGCTCGGGGTCGACCCACACCGTCTGTTCATCGGCGGGGCCAGCGCCGGGGCCAACCTCGCCATTTCGGCTGCCGTTCGGCTGCGCGATGCAGGTGAGCCGGTGCCGCGTGGGATGCTGCTCGGGTACCCGTTGGCGCACTTCCCGGTGCCGCCCATCACCCCGGCGTTCGCGCGCGAACTCGACGACATCCCGCCGATGCTGCGCTTCCCCGTCGAATATCAGCTCGGCATCGTGCACAACTACATCGGCCGGTTCGACAACCTGCCCGCCGACGTGGCACCCGGCAACTACGACGTCGGGGGCCTGCCCGAGGCGTGGATCGCTCCCGACGAGTACGACGACCTGCGCGCCGCGGGCGAGGTGCTCGCCGACCAGCTCGCCGCGGCGGGCATCCCCGTCCACCTCGAACTTGCTCGCGGCATGGTGCACGGCCACCTCGGGCGCAGCCCGTCGCTCGAGCCGGTCGACCAGACACTGGACTTCTTCGCCGCGGCGCTGCGGTGAGCCGCCAATGAGCATCATCGAGTTCGTCTTGGGCTTCCGCGTGCGCCAGCCGCGCGAGTACCGGCGGCTGCGCCGCATCCGCAGCCGCATCTACACGCGGGTCGCCCCGCTGCGCGCCGAGATCCTTCGCTCCCCCGAACCGATCGCGTTCGCCGATATCGACCGCGACGGCTTCCGCCCCATCCGCCCGCACACCGCGTGGGGCAAGGTGTTCGACTGCGCCTGGTTGCGGGTCACCGGAAAGGTGCCCGACGGCATCCAGAACCCGGTCGTGATGCTCGGCATCAACGGCGAGGCGCTCGTCTACTCCCCCACAGGCGATGTTCTCGACACGGTGACCACGGTCTTCCAGCAGGGCGACCTGCCGCACGCGGGTGGCGGATACCGTCCGGTCAATGGAGTGGACACCTCAACCGGCACGGTCGAGTTCTTCGCCGACGTCACCTACAACGGCTTCATCCTGTACCTGGTCGGCAAGGCGCGGTACCGCGGCGCCCGCATCGCGACTCGCAACGACCAGGCCTACTCCCTCTATTACGACTACCTCACCCTCGCGGTGCTCATGGGTGCGACCGAGGATGCGGCGCTTGCGGCCGAGCTGCGGGTCGCGCTCGACGCCGCGTGGGCCCGGTTCCGTGCCCGCGACATCCCCGGAGCCCGCGCCGCCCTCGCCCCGGCTCTGGCCGCCGAGTCCGAGAGCGACTTCGTCTACAGCGCCGTCGGCCACGGGCACCTCGACATGGCCTGGCTGTGGCCGCTGCGCGAGACCCGCCGCAAGGCGGCCCGCACGTACACGAAGGCGCTCAACGCGATCGCCGAACGCCCCGGCTACGTGTACGGCACGAGCCAGCCGCAGCAGCTCTTCTGGATCAAGCAGCAGCATCCCGCCCTGTACGAACGCATCAAGGCAGCGGTCGGCGACGGGCGCATCGAACTGCAGGGCAGCTTCTGGGTCGAGACCGACACGAACCTTCCCGGCGGCGAGTCGCTCGCGCGGCAGGCGATGGTGGGCCGCCGGTTCCTGCAAGAGGAGTTCGGGCTGAGCGACGCCGACCTGCGCCTGTGCTGGCTGCCCGACACTTTCGGCTACAACGGCAACCTGCCGCAGATCTTGCGCAAGAGCGGCATGGACTGGTTCATGACGATCAAGCTCGCCTGGAACAAGGTGACCGTCTTCCCGTTCCGCACCTTTACCTGGAAGGGCATCGACGGCACCCCGATCCTGGTGCACATGGCACCCGAGGGCGACTACAACTCCCGCGGCGCGGCCGACAACCTGCTCACCGGGCTGCGGCAGTACCCCGAGAAGGCGCTCAACACCGCGCTGCTGATCTTCGGCTCGGGTGACGGCGGTGGCGGACCGGGCGAGATCCACCACGAGGTCACGAGCCGCGAGCAGAATCTGCGCGGGCTGCCGCGGGTCGAGTACCGCACGGCGGGCGACTTCTTTCGCGCCCTCGAGAAGCACGACCTGTCGAAGTTGCACACGCACTCGGGCGAGCTCTACCTCGAGACGCACCAGGGCACGTACACGACGCAGGCGGCCATCAAGAAGGGCAACCGCGTTGTCGAGCGCAAACTGCACAACGCCGAGGCGCTCGCCGCCCTGGTCGGCGACGACAGCCGCACCGCGCTCGAGCCGCACTGGCGAGACGTGCTGCTGGGGCAGTTCCACGACATCCTGCCCGGGTCGACGATCGAGCGGGTCGCGCGGGAGGCGCGCGAGAGTCTCGAGCGCATCAGCGGCGAGCTCGACACGTACATCGAGGGGCTGGTCAAACGGCTGGGCGCGGATTCGACAGGCTCATCCGCCGTTCTGAACCTCACCGGACTGCCCCGCGACGAATACCTGAAACAGGATGCCGGGTGGGTCCGCGCGGTCGCGGCACCGTATGCGAGCGCGACTCTCACCCCCGCCGAACCGGCGCCGCAGCTCACGTTCGCCGACGACGCGATGGCCAACGGCATCCTGTCTCTGCGTTTCGGGGCGAGCGGTGAGATCGTGTCGTGCGTCGACGCCGCGGGCGCCGAGCATTCGGCCGACGGGCTGTCGCGCATCGTGGTGCATCGCGACCCGTACGTCTGGCCGTTCAACGCCTGGGATATCAACCAGAAGTACCTGCAGTGGACCCCGCGGGTGCTGCCGCTGCGACACGTCGCGACCGTGATCGACGGACCGACGATCGTGCGCACCCAGGCATACCGCTCGCGCCGCGTCAGCGTCGAGCAGCGCGTCGTGCTCGAGGCTGGCAGCGACGTGGTGCGGTTCGACACCACCGTCGAGTGGCACACGCGGCACCGGATGTTGCGCGCCGAATTCCGGCCGGCCCGCGTCGGGCAGACCGCGCTCTGCGAGATCCAGTTCGGGCACATCGAGCGTGTGATGACCGAGAACACCGCTGTCGAGGCCGCGCAGTTCGAGGTCGCCGCGCACAAGTGGATTGCGACCGAGGGGGCCGACGGCGGGTTCGCCCTGCTGAACGACAGCAAGTACGGGCACCGCGCCAAGAACGGGCTGATCAGCCTCAACCTGCTGCGGGCGCCCACCTACCCCGACCCGACCGCCGACCGCGGCTCGCACACGTTCAGCTACGCGTTCACCCCGTTCGCGACCGGCGACCTCGCGAAGGTCATCCGTGAGGGGTATCGGCTCAACCACCCGCTGCTGGCGGCCGAGGGCGTCGAGCTGGCGAGTGCCGCATCCACCACCGACCCCGGTGTGATCGTCGAGACGATCAAGCCGGCCGAGAGCGGCAACGGGGTGGTGCTGCGGCTGTACGAATCGCTGGGCCGCCCGACGACGACGGCGCTCCGAACAACGTTCGCGCATGTGTCGGCGAACGAGACCGACCTGCTGGAACGCCGAACCGCACCCGCCGACCTCGATCACCTCGAGTTCGGACCGTTCGAGATCAAGACCATTCACCTGGAGGCTCAACGATGACCACCACCAGCACCACTCGCACGGCCCGCATCCCGTCACCCCGAGCGCAGACCGTCGCGATCGTCGCCGCCGGTGCGGGGCAGAACGTCATCTACACCGTCGTCACGACGTTCATGCTGCTGTTCCTGCTGCAGTACGCCGACTTCACGCCGGGGCAGCTCGCGATCGCCACCACCGTCATCGCGGTGACGCGCATCGTCGACGCGATCGGCGACCCCGTCGTCGGCAGCCTCATCGACATGACCCGCACCAGGTGGGGCAAGCTGCGACCGTTCGTACTGTTCTCGGCGGTGCCCGTCGCCGTACTCACGGCACTGCTGTTCACTGTCCCCTCGGGTGCCGTGGTCTACTTCGCGGTCGTTTACGTGATCTGGGGCTTCGCCTACACGTTCTGCGACGTGCCGCTGTGGGGCCTGATCGGGTCAGCGTTCCCCGAACCCGACCGGCGCAACCGCGTCGTCGGCTTCGTGCGTGCGTTCGGCGCGATCTCGCTCGGCGCCGCCACGCTCGGCCTCGCGCCGCTCGCCCGCCTGCTCAGCTTTGCGGGCGACACCACCACGGCGACCGGCTGGTCCCGCGCGGTGGCTCTGGTCGCGGTGATCGGGATGGGGCTCTACCTGCTCGCCTTCTTCCGGGTGCGCGAGCGCGAGACCGCCGCGGCGAAGAAACGCCTCACCGTGCGTGAACTGTTCGGCGCCCTGTTCCGCAACACCCCGCTGATGATCATCCTGCTCGGCTCGATCCTCGGATTCGGGCGCTTCATCGTGCAGGCGGGCGGCGCGGTGTTCGCGGTGATCGCCTACAACGACGAGACGCTCTTCACCCTGCTGGGTGCCGGCATCATCGGCGGCCTGGTCGCCGCGTCGTTCATCGCCCCGCTGCTGATGCGCCGCTGGACCTCGCGCACCCTCGCGATCGCGTTCGGCATCGGCGGTGCGGTCGTGTCAGTGCTCATGTATCTGTTCGGATTCCAGAACATCATCAGCGTGCTGGTGTTCATGGCGCTGACCGGCGCCTTCATCGGGCTGTTCAACGTGCTGCAGCCGACCATGATCGCGGATGCCGTCGACGAGGCCGAAGAGAAGACCGGCGTGCGCAACGACGGCATCTCTTTCGCCACCCTGACCTTCACCGCCAAGGTGATGAGCGCATTCGCGGTGCTCGTCTTCGGTCTGGTTGTCGCGGCGGCCGGATATGAGAACGGGGTCGACGTGACACCCGAGATGCAGAACACCATCTGGATCGGCTTCACCATCGTTCCGGCGATCAGTTGCCTGGCGTCGGCCGTAGTGTTCTGGTTCTACCGGCTCGACCGCTCGAAGAAGAAGGTGCAGGCGTGACCCGCAAACGGATCTTCATCGTGCCCGGCATGGCCGTGCGCGAGTACGCGCGGCCTGCTGCCGAGGCCGTCATGGCGCGCGGCCACCAGGTCGAGCTGCTCAAGGCCCCGAGCTGGCGCGGCGTGCCGGTCGGGCTCGACGCCTACGGCTACCGCATCGCCGAAGAACTGGAGCGCAAGGGCACCGACGTCGACCTTCTGATCGGACTCTCGGTCGGCACGCAGGTCGTAGCCGCCGCGGCGACCCGCACGGCGCGGGTGAAGACGGTCATGCTCATCAGCCCGACGTTCGACCCGAAGATCCGGTCGATGCGAGGAACCATGTCGCGCTGGTTCGAGCGGGGCGAGGGCGACGACCAATCTGACTGGGGGCGACAGTTGCGCGACTGGACCCACACCGACCCGGTGCGGATCGGGGTGGCGCTGCGTTCGGCGCTGAAGTCCTCGCTCGAAGACGTGCTTCCCCACGTGCAGTCGAAGCTCATCACCGTGCACGCCCAGCACGACCGGATGAGCCGGCCCGAGTTGGTGGAATCGCTGGCGGTCGAGAACGAGGGGCGCTACCACCACCAGCCGGGCGGCAAGCACTCGTGGCCGGTCGAAGACGTCGAGACCTTCGCCGACTTCGTCGACGAGGTCATCGGCGCGTGAGCCGGGTCGCGATCGCACTGGCCCAGGTCTTCAGCGCGCGCAAGCTCGACTCGGGCAAGCAGAACCGGCGCAGCCAGTTCGCCGCGCTCACGCCGCCGCCCGGGCACACGCTGTTCCTCGGCGACAGCATCACCGAGGGCGCCGAGTGGGCGGAATGGTTCCCCGAACTCGCGACCCTGAACCGCGGCATCAACGGCGACACGGTGCGCGGAGTGCTGGGGCGGCTCGACACGGCGGTCAACTCGCCCACCGCGATCTCGCTGCTGATCGGCACCAACGACATCGGCGGCATCGGTGAGAGCGCCGACCCCGACCGGATCGCCGACGCGACCCACGACCTAGTGCGCGCCCTCAAGGTGGCCGCCCCCGGCATCCCGATCATTCTCACCAGCGTGATGCCGCGCAGCGCGTCGTTCGCGAGGCGCATCACGCGGCTCAACGCACGCAATCGTGCGATGGCCGAGACCGAGGGGGTGGCATACGTGGATGTCTGGGCGGCTCTCGTAGACGAGCGCGGCGAGATCCGCACCGCCTTCAGCCACGACCGGCTGCATCTGACCGGGGAGGGGTATCGCATCTGGGTCGACGCTCTGCGACCGCACCTGATGTAGGAGGATCGACCCATGGATCTGACCGGCTCGACAGCTCTGGTGACCGGGGCGGCCTCCGGACTCGGTGCCGCGACGGCACACGCACTCGCTGCCCGCGGCGTTCAGGTCGTGGGGCTCGACCTCGTGGACGGGACCGCGACCGACGGGATCCGGTACGTCGCCGCCGACGTCACCGACGACGGCCAGGTCGCCGCCGCGCTCGCGCTTGCCACCACCCCTTTGCGCCTCGTGGTGAACTGCGCGGGCATCGCCCCCGCGCAGCGCCTGCTCTCGTCGAAGGGCGTGCACGACCTGGCGACGTTTCGTAAGACGATCGACGTCAACCTCGTCGGAACCTTCAACGTGCTTCGGCTGGCCGCCGAGGTGATGGCGCGGAACGACCCGCTCGATGACGACGGCCAGCGCGGGCTGATCGTCAACACCGCGTCGGTTGCCGCCTACGAGGGTCAGATCGGCCAGACCGCGTATGCCGCATCGAAGGGCGCCGTCGTCGGCCTCACCCTGCCGGCGGCCCGCGACCTCGCCCGCCACGGCATCCGGGTCAACACGATCGCGCCCGGCATCGTGGCGACGCCGCTGCTCACCAAGCTCGGCGACAAGGTCATCGACAGTTTGTCGGCGACCGTGCCGTTCCCGGCGCGCCTGGGGCGTCCCGACGAGTACGCCCAGCTCGTGCTGATGCTGGCCGAACACGACTACCTCAACGGCGAGACGATCCGCATGGACGGCGCCCTGCGGATGGCTCCGCAGTGAGCGATGCCGCGCCCGAGGGGCGGACGAACCCACCAGCTCCCGCCGCACCCGACCCGATCGCCGACGCGCTCACCGGCGAACCGCTCGCGACGGCTCCGGCCGCGCGGCACCGCGACCGCGACAAGCCGCGTCGCGCCGGATGGATCGTCACGATCTCGCTGCTCGCCGCCGCACTGCTCGGCGCGGGCGCCGTGATCGCCCTGACCCTGGTGCGGCTCGAAGAGGCGCTCACCCAGATCGAGAAGCAGCAAGATCTGCTCGACGAGAAAGAGACGTTCAATGCGGCGATGCGCGACCTGGTCGCGACCGCCGGCGAGTTCGACGGCGTCCGGTTCGAGTCGCTGCTGCCCGAGGGCCGCATCCAGACCCTCGCCACCCGAGGCTGGGACCACCGGTTCGACGCCTCGGCCGTCGCAGCAGACACGCGGGTCGTGCGCCAGCTGACCGGCGAGCTCACGCAACTGCTCGACTCGGCGAAGGAGCAGGCCGCCGCGAACGCCTCGGGCACGATCTACGAGAGCGTCATCGATTCACTCGGCGGGGGCTACGTGACGATCCTCGTCGACGACGCCGACACGATCTGCAGCGGTGGCGATGTGCTCGGCTGCGTGATCAGCGACGACCCCTTCACCATCCACTTCGACGCCACCGACGCCGTCGCGCCGTACATGACCGACTTCATCCGCACGGGCGTCTCGTACCACGAGTTCGCGCATGTGCTGCAGTTGGCCAACCCCGACGAGACCCGCACCGCCGTGGATGCCTTCGGCGGCGACGTCGAGACGATGGCCGACTGCTTCGCGCTGACCTACCTCGACGGCTGGACGCTGCACCACCGTGTCGACATCAACAACTTCGAGTACTACGAGGTCGACGTCGGCTACGGCTACACCTGCGACGACACGCAGAAGCAGGTTGTGCGCGACTGGTACGAGAGCCTCCCGATCGCGACGGCGCCCGTCACGCAGTAACCGATCGGCGGCGCCCCGCTAGCACCAGCACCCCAGTCACGATCTCCCACGTCATCATCGGGTACACGGCGGCGCGTTCCCAGACGCCGTCGGGCAGCAGGTTCAGCGCGGCGTCGTGAGTGTCGACGAAGAGCATCGCGATGGTGACGAGCCCGATCACGCCCCACAGGATGCTGAAGACGCGATATCGCCGCGAGGCTCCCAGCCGCCCGGCCCCGATCCCCGCGACGATCAGCGCCAGGTTGCCCCCAATGATGGCGAGGTTCGCGCCGGCGACGTGCAGCAGGATCGTGCCGTCGTCATTCGCGGCACTCGAGCTGTGGAACACCGCGACGAGCAGCAGGCCCGCCCCGTGCGCGACCGCCAGCAGCAGGAACAGCCACCGCAGCATCCCACCGGTCAGGCGCACGATCATGATCGCGGCGACGATGAACAGGATGCCGTGGGCGACGAACTCGACGTTCATCACCGCAGACAGTCGCGAGTCGATCACGCGGCCGTCCACGACATCCGGAACCGTCACCCCGAGGTCGCTGATGTAGTTCTCGGCGTAGCTGTAGCCGGGGAACGCCGCCGCCGCGATGCCCTCGAGCACGAACCACATCGCCCCGGACACGAGCCAGACGATGGCGGGTATCCGGGGCGATGGCGTCATGTGCGAGAGCCTAGGCGGGCTGCTCTTCGCGGTGCGGCAGCTTCCAGTTGGGGCGGACGAAGTGGCAGGTGTACCCGTTCGGGTACTTCTCCAGGTAGTCCTGGTGCTCGTCCTCGGCCTCCCAGAAAGCGCCCGCGGGCTCGACCTCGGTGACGACCTTGCCCGGCCAGAGCCCGGAGGCATCCACGTCGGCGATCGT
>JBDTQN010000023.1:0-18008 GCA_039932215.1 Pseudolysinimonas sp.
AAGCACGTCGAATTCCGCGAGGAGCGCTAACCATGGCGAAGAAGAGCAAGATCGCCCGCAACGATCAGCGCAAGGTGATCGTCGAGCGGTACGCCGCGAAGCGCCTCGAGCTGAAGAAGGCACTGGTCGACCCGGCCGGCACCGACGAGACCCGTGAGGCCGCCCGCCTCGGCCTGCAGAAGCTGCCGCGCAACGCTTCGCCAGTCCGCGTGCGCAGCCGCGACTCGATCGACGGCCGCCCCCGTGGCGTCCTCAGCAAGTTCGGTGTCTCCCGTGTGCGCTTCCGCGACATGGCCCACCGCGGCGAGCTCCCGGGCATCACGAAGAGCTCCTGGTAGCTCGCAGAGAACGCGAAGAGGGGTGGACGAGAGTCCGCCCCTCTTTTTCTGTGAAAACCCAGTGTTTTCCACGGATTCGGCGCACCGAGGCGATTTCCCTTGAATTGGCGGGTTCTGCTGGTAGTTTCAAGGCGGTTCCGGGGGCAACAGCCCGCGAAATCGCATCGCAGTTCCGCCGCATCGGGCATCCACTGCGTTAATTCAATGCACTAGGTCCGAGGAGGACACCCATGGCTGACACACTCAACAAGACCGACCTCGTGGCCGCGATCGCCGCAGAGTCGGGCCAGAGCCAGGCCGCTGTCGGCGGCGTCGTCGACGCTTTCTTCAACGTCGTCGCCAAGTCCGTCGCGTCGGGCACCAAGGTCTCGATCCCGGGCTGGATCTCGTTCGAGCGCACCGCGCGCGCTGCCCGTGCGGGTCGCAACCCCGCGACCGGCGCCACGATCCAGATCGCCGCGAGCAAGGGCGTGAAGGTCGCGGCCGGCAGCAAGCTGAAGGCTGCTGCCAAGGGCTAAGACCCCACCAGCATCACCAGAGGGCGCCGACTATGTGGTCGGCGCCCTCTGTTGTGCCCGCCGTTCTCGCATTCCGCCTCGAATAGGGTTGAGGCAGACGTTCCGGAGGCAGCACGTGGTCAAGCTCGTACGGGTGCTCGGCCCCGCGACCCTGCTCCTCGTCGCCTTCGCGGCCCTCCTCGCCGCCCTCGCGTTCGGCGGGGGTGCCGCACCCACGCTCGTCGATCCCGGCGCCGTCGTGCGCTACGGCCTGCCGATCGCGAAGCTGGTGATGAACCTCGGCGTCGCCACCACGATCGGCGCGCTGGCGCTCGCCGTGTTCGCACTCAGCTCGCGCGAGCCGGAATTCGGCCGCGCCCTCGACATCGCGGCCGCCGGAGCCGGAGTCTGGACCGTCGCAGGCGGTGTCGCCGCCATGCTCACGTTCTCGAGCCTGTCGTACACGCCGATCAGCTTCGACGACAGCTACGGCCAGGTGCTCGGGCAGTACCTGACGTCGAACGAGATCGGCCGGGCCTGGCTCACCACCGTGCTGCTGGGCGCGGCGATCACGGTGCTGTGCTTTGCGGTGCGCAACCAGACCGTGCTCGCCCTGGTCGCCATCCTGTCGGTGGCGGCGGTGATTCCGCTCGCCCAGCAGGGCCATGCGGGCGACCGGGCTAGCCACGACATCGCGATCACGGCGATCTGGCTGCACATTTCGGGAGCCGCTGTCTGGCTCGGCGGATTGGTGACCGTCGTGCTCCTGCGCCGCCAACTCGACCCCGGCGACCGCGCGGCCGCCCGGCTCGCGCGGGTGCTTCCCCGCTACTCGACGCTCGCGCTCATCGCGTTCGTCGTCGTCGCTGCTTCGGGAACGGTGAGTGCGGCCGTGCGGGTGGGGCAGTTCGAGTCGCTGTTGACCCCGTACGGGATCCTCGTGCTGGTCAAGATCTCAGCCCTCGGCGCCCTCGGCCTGTTCGGCGCGTTCTACCGCCGCGTGCTCGTCGGTCGCATCGTCGCGGGCGGGTCGGCGAAGCTGTTCTGGCTGCTGGTGGTCGCCGAACTCGGGTTCATGGGGGTCGCCTCCGGTGTCGCGGCGGCGCTCGCCCGCACCGCCACCCCGGTCGACGCGGCGTCGACCTCGATCGCCGACCTGCCCGACCCGAGCCCCGCGCTGCTGCTCACCGACCGCGAACTGCCGACCGAGCTGAACGCGACCACCTGGTTCACGCAGTACAACCTCGATCTGCTCTGGATGCTGGTGGCCGGCTTCGGCATCGTGTTCTACCTCGCGGGGGTGCGCAGGCTGCGTCGTCGCGGGGACCGCTGGCCGTGGTACCGCACGGTGCTCTGGATCGCCGGCCTGCTGCTGCTGCTCTGGGTCACGAACGGGCCGGTCAACGTGTACGAGCAGTATCTGTTCAGCGTGCACATGCTCGGGCACATGTTGCTGGGCATGGCGATTCCGGTGCTGCTCGTGCTCGCGGCACCGATCACGCTGGCCCTGCGCGCGGTGCACAAGCGCGACGACGGATCGCGGGGGGTGCGGGAGTGGATCCTGCTCGCCGTGCATTCGAAGGTCGCCACCGTCGTGACGCACCCGTTGGTCGCGGGAGGGCTGTTCGCGGCGTCGCTGTGGGTGTTCTACTACTCGCCGCTGCTGCGCTGGGCGACCGAAGACCACATCGGGCACACCTGGATGATCATCCACTTCTTGATCACCGGATACCTGTTCGCTCAGACCCTGGTCGGCGTCGATCCCATTCCCAACCGGCCGCCCTACCCGCTCCGCCTGCTGCTGCTGCTCGCCACCATGGCGATGCACGCGTTCTTCGGGCTCTCGCTGGTCACCGGCACGGCGCTGCTGCTGCCCGACTGGTACGGGGCGATGGGCCGCACCTGGGGCCTCGCGCCCCTCGCTGATCAGCAGGCGGCGGGCGGGATCGCGTGGAGCGTCGGTGAGATCCCGACCGTGATCCTGGCGATCGTCGTCGCCGTCATGTGGAGTCGCAGCGACGAGCGCGATGCCAAGCGGCAGGATCGCGCCGCCGACCGAGATGACGACGCCGACCTGAAGGCGTACAACGCCATGCTCGAGAAGCAGAACCTGGCGGGGCGCCCGCGCGACTAGGCGTGCGGCGCATCGCTACTGCGCATCCTCGCTCTGCTCGAGGATCGCCATGTTGTCGTCGACGACGGTGACCGAGTAGCGCGCCTGGAACGGCACATCCTGATCGAACGTGCTGACGCTTCCGTCGAAGAGCGACTTCACCTCGACGGTCAGGTGAGCGGTGCCGGGGGCGGGGCCCGCGATCCAGGTTCCGAACGGGCCGGGCTTGAGCCCGAAATCGGGGACCTCGACGATGGTCCACTCCGGGTCCGACGTGATGCGGTTCGCGATGCTCTGGCCGTACGGGCAGCCGGTGGGGAACAGGACGTGCTGTTCGCCGCAGTCCTCCAGGTGCGAGCGCACGACGCGGGCGAGGGTGGGCGCGAACTCGGGGGCCGGTTCGACGTCGACGGTCGCGTCGATGGTCGCGCCGACCTCGTCGGCGACCACGGTCACCTCGTCGGCCTGCAGAAACGCGGTGTCGTGGCCCAGCACGTAGCTGCCCGGCACGAGCACCGCGATGTCGGTGCTCCCGGCGTCGTCGCGCCCGGTCGAGGTGTCGACGCCATTGGCCGAGAAACGTGGATCATGCTGCACATCGAGCGCGAGCACAGCGACCGGGCTCTCGGCGAAGCCCCACTCGGGGAACAGGCCGAGGCGCGTACCGACGCGTTCCACCTCGAAGGCCGTCGTGCCCTCGCCGCCGGGCGAGGTCCAGGCGAACGTCACCTCGTGCCGGGTTCCGCCGAGCGCCACATCCGAGACCTGCCGGATGTCGGAGAGGCCGGTCAGCACATCGTCGGTGAGCAGCTGGTCGCCCGCGCCGTCGGCATCGACCCCGGGCAGCGCCAGCGCGCCCTCGGCATCGCCGCGTGCGAGGGCGTCGAGGTACACGCGCACGAAGTCGCCCGGTCCGAAGATCGTGGCGTTGAGGCCGACGACCGCTCCTCCCCCGGCGAGCACGGCAATCAGAAACGCGCCGACCCACGGGAGCACGCGTCTCATAGGCCCGATTGTAATTAGAGTGTCGGGGTGCGCGCGGTCGGTGAGGTGACTCCCGACCTTTCGCCTGAGCAGGCGGCGGTGTTCGCGGCGATCGAGAACTCGCGAGACCACATCTTCGTCACGGGTCGCGCCGGCACGGGCAAGTCGACCCTGCTCGAGTACCTCTCGTGGCACACGGCCAAGCAGCTCGTGGTCTGTGCCCCGACCGGCGTAGCCGCTCTCAATGTGGCGGGGCAGACGATCCACTCGCTGTTCCGGCTGCCGATCGGGGTCATCGCCGACCACGAGATCGAGCAGGCCCCCGAGCTGCGCAAGCTGCTCAACACCATCGACACGGTCGTAATCGACGAGGTCTCGATGGTCAACGCCGACCTCCTCGACGCCATCGACCGGTCGCTGCGCCAGGCGCGGCAGAAGCCGCACGAGGCGTTCGGCGGGGTGCAGCTCGTGCTGTTCGGCGATCCGTACCAGCTGGCGCCGGTTCCGGGCGATCCAGAAGAGCGGGCCTACTTCGCCGACCGCTACTCGTCGATGTGGTTCTTCGATGCCCGCGTGTGGGACGAGGCCGACCTCGTCATCTACGAGCTCGGCACCATCCATCGCCAGCACGAACTGGAGTTCAAGCAGCTGCTGACGGCCGTGCGCCACGGCGAGGTGACGCCCGAGATGGGCCAGCGGCTCAACCAGGTCGGCCAGCGCCCCCCACCCGAAGAGGGCGCGATCACCCTCGCCACCACCAACGCCACCGTCACGCGCATCAACGGCAGTGCCCTCGCCCGGCTGCCCGGTCGCGCGCTCCATGCCATGGCCGAAATCAACGGCGAGTTCGGTGGCAGGGCGTTCCCCGCCGACGAGCGGCTCGAGCTGAAGGTCGGCGCGCAGGTGATGTTCCTGCGCAACGACACCGGCGGTGACGGCCGCTGGGTCAACGGCACGATCGGCGAGGTGGTGAAGGTCACTGACACGGTGACGGTCGAGGTCGACGGCGTGCGGCACGAGGTGCTGCCTTCGACGTGGGAGCGCTATCGCTACAGCTACTCCGCCGTGACGAAGACCCTCAAGAAAGACGTGGTCGCCGAGTTCATCCAGTTCCCGCTTCGACTCGCCTGGGCGGTCACCATCCACAAGTCGCAGGGAAAGAGCTACGACGCGGCGATCGTCGACCTCGGCCCGCGTTCGTTCGCCCCCGGCCAGACCTACGTGGCGTTGTCGCGCATCACGGCGCTCGAGGGGTTGTACCTGACGCGCCCGCTTCGCCCCAGCGACGTGATCGTCGATGACGCGGTGCGTCGCTTCATGAGCAGAGCGACCGCGATCCCCGGCATCGACGCACAAGCCGTCTGAGAGCCCAGCCGTGTAGAGAACCGTCCTTCGGTTCCGACCAGCTTTCAGCGCTCGCCATCGGGCGGCGCAATGGAGAGGATGGGAACCGTGAAGTACATGATCATGATGTTCGGCGACGCCGCCGCGATGGGCGAGGTGCACGATCCCGAGTGGATCCGCGAAATGATCACCGACATGATCGCCATCGACCACGACCTCACCGAGTCCGGCGAAATGGTCTTCAACGCGGGTCTGGCCGATGGCTCGACCGCGCGCACGATGAGGTACGCCGCCGGCGGACCAGTCGCGGTGACCGACGGGCCGTACGCCGAGTCGAAGGAGTCGCTCATCGGCTTCTGGATCGTCGACGTCGAATCCGATGACCGACTGCGCGAGATCGTCGGGCGCATCGTGCGCTGGTCGGGCGTGGTCGAGGTCCGTCCGCTGGGCGAGGCGCCCGAGGTGTGACCGGCGCCGATCCGGTCGCGGCGCTGCTGCGCGAGAACGCCCCGCGCGTGCTGGGCACGCTGGTGCGTCGGCACGGCCAGTTCGCGCAATGCGAAGACGCCGTGCAGGAGGCGATGATCGCCGCCGCACAGCAGTGGCCCGCCGAGGGCGTCCCCGACGATCCGCGCGCCTGGCTCGTCGCCGTCGCGAACCGCCGGCTGGTGGATACCTGGCGCAGCGAGAGCGCCCGTCGCGTCCGCGAGCGGTCGGTCATCGATCTCGAACCGGGCGACCCCGGCGCCGCAAGCGATGTCGACGACACCCTGACCCTGCTGGTGCTCTGCTGTCACCCGGCGATCTCGCCGCCGTCGCAGCTGGCCCTGACCCTGCGGGCGGTCGGCGGTCTGACGACGGCTGAGATCGCGGCGGCGTTCCTCGTGCCCGAGGCGACGATGGCGCAGCGCATCAGCCGGGCGAAGGCGAGCATCAAGGCGACGGGTGGGCGGTTCGAGGCGCCGGCGGGCACCGAGCTCGCCGACCGGCTCGCGACCGTGCGACACGTGCTCTACCTGATCTTCAACGAGGGATACGCAGCCTCCTCCGGTGAGGCGGCGATCCGCGGTGATCTGACGGCCGAGGCGATCCGCCTCACCCGCCTGCTCGTGCAGGCCACCCCCGCCGATCCCGAGTCGCTCGGACTGCTCGCGCTGATGCTGCTCACCGACGCACGTCGTCCGGCCCGCGAACACGCCGGTGAGCTGATCCCCCTCGCGGAGCAGGACCGCGGGCTGTGGCACACCGGTGAGATCGCCGAGGGCACCGCGCTCGTCGACCGCGCGCTCGGCTCGGGGCGCCCCGGCCCGTATCAGCTGCAAGCGGCGATCGCGGCCCTGCACGATGAGGCGCCGTCGGATGCGGAGACGGACTGGCCGCAGATCCTCGCCCTGTACGACGCACTGTCGGCACTCACGCCCGGCCCCGTCGTCGCACTCAACCGGGCGGTCGCGTTGGCCCGCGTCGAAGGTCCGACAGCGGCGCTCGCCGAGCTCGACGGGCTGGGCGACCTCGCATCACATCGCGTGGATGCCGTGCGGGCGCACCTGCTCGAGCAGGCGGGCGATCGCGCAGCGGCCCGTGATGCGTACCTGCGTGCGGCCCGTGCGACGGCGAGCGTTCCCGAGCAGCGCTACCTCAACCTGCGCGCGGCGTCGCTGTCCGAGTAGAGGCTGGCCGAGTAGGCGGTGGCCGAGTGACCCTAGGCGGCGGCCTTGGCCGCCGCGAGGTCGTCGAACAGCTCCGTGTTGAGCCGGTACGCCGCGAGCACCTCGTCGATGACGCGCTCGCGTTCGTCCGCATCCCAGGCCACGGCATCCAACTGATCGCGGTAGGTCTCTTTGAACTGCTTGGGGCTGGCGATCTGGTCGAACAGGTAGAACCCGACCCCGTTGGTCTCGAACCCGAACTGGCGCTGCATGAGGCGCCGGATCACCTGCCCGCCCGACAGGTCGCCGAGGTAGCGCGTGTAGTGGTGGGCGACGAATCCGCCGGCCCAGCCGGCTTCGACGATCTCGGCGATGCGCCGCACGTAGCGCTCGGTCGTCGCGAGAGGCGCGATCGCATCCCGCCAGCCTTCGCCGAGTAGGAACGACAGGTCGGCCTCGAGCGCGGGGAGCCGGGTGAGCTGGTCGGTGATGAATGGTGCGGCGACCGAGTCGTCGGCGAAACCGGCGGCCGCGGCTTCGAGCGCCTCGTACACGAAGTAGTGCTGGGCGACGAGGGCGATGTAGTCGTCGCGGGTGCCTTTGCCGGTCATCAGATCGGACATGTACCCGGCGCCCTCGCTCTCGCCGTGGCCTGACCAGGTGCGCTCGCGCAGCGCCTGCGAGAAGGGAAGGACGGTCACCGGGGCTCCTAGAGGTTAGGTGACCCTGACACTAGTGCCCCTGGTGTGCGTCCGGCAGATTGAGAACATACGGTTCCTCGACCTGCGTGCCGTGCGGCTGGGCGAAGTCTCCCGCCTCGGTCGCGGCGAGCGCCGGGGTGGTGAGTGCCGCGACGGCGAGGGCGCCGACGCCGAGGCCGATCAGGTACGGGCCCGACCGCAGGGGGCGCGGCTCGCGGCCGGTGCGGCGCAGGATCGCCGTGATGGTGATCGCGACGGCCAGATCGAGCACACTCGCCGCCAGCATCGGCAGCACCCGGACGCCGGGGACCGATTCCGGGCCCAGCACCACGAGCAGCAGCACCCAGCCCAGGATCGGCACGACGGCAGCGATACGTGCGGCGCGGGGGAACGGCACCGACGCAGCCGTGAAGGCGAACACGCCCCAGGCGAACTCGGCGATGCCGATGAGGACAAGGGGGATCCCCACCGGCAGCGGGGAGCCGATCACCAGCGCGAGGTGGATGAGGCCGGCGCCGAGGGCGAAGAACCCCAACCAGGCCCGGACCACTGCGTTCATGATCGGCTCCTCTCGTCTGTCAGGTGGACGTGGGTCGACGGTTAAGCGGCGACTTCGGTGCGGGTAGAGCGCTCGGCACCCAGGCCGACCGCGAGCAGCAGCACGGCGCTGCCGAAGTGCAGCACGTTGTCGGCACCGTTGATGGCGAGGATGTTGAACGCGCTCCCGACGATGAACAGTCCGACGATACCGAGCAGCAGGTACGCGGCGCCGACGACGGCGTTCACCGTCTTGGCCGGACGCACACCCGACAGGCCCGCGATCAGCAGGGCCGCGCCGATCAGCAGATGGGCCACGTTGTGGAAGGTGTTGACCGAGAAGATCCCGAGCAGCAGACCGCCCTGGGTGTCGAAGAACCCCACACCCGAGGTGACGAAGAAACCGGCGATGCCGATCAGGACGTAGACGATTCCGAAGACGGTCGCCAGCAGGCGGTTCGGTGACTTGCTCATGAGTGACCTCCTATGGTCGGGAGGGTATTCGTCGCCCTCGGCGAATCAGTGTGGTCTGGGTTCGACGCCCAGCTGCTCGCACGCTGCGTCGTACAGCACCACGATCTCGCGGCGGATCTCGGGGCGCTCGCTGATTTCACCCGACGACCACGGCACGTGCAGCTCGTGTTCCTCGCCCTCGAAGGTGTAGCGCCAGGTGCCGCCTCGGCTGTCGATGTCGAGCATTTTCGCCGCCTCGGCGTCGCGGCCCGCGAAGGCGCGCACGATCAGAACGTTGTCGTCGCGGTGATCGTCGTTCATGTGGGCGAGGACGGCATCGATGACGTCAGGGCTGAAGGACATGGCGTCAGGCTAACCGCTACTCGCTGAGGCGTGCCTCCAAGAAGACGACGGTGCGGGCGAACGCGAGCGCGGCGGCGCGGCCGTCGACCTTCTCGGTCAGGGTGGCATTGGCGAACGAGTGCGCGGTGCCGACGTAGGTATGCGACGTCACCGGGGTGCCGTTCTCGCGCAGGCGTGGCACGAACTCGGTGGGCTCGCCACCCGGCCGGTAGGTGTCGTCTTCGGCCAGGTGCAGCAAGACAGGGCAGGGCAGGATGCCGGGGTCGTCGCCGGTGAGGGTCGCGTAGTAGGCGACCACGGCATCCGCGTCGCCGCGTTGCGCCGCCTGCAGGGCGAGCATTCCGCCCATCGAGAAGCCGACAAGGCCGACCCGCTGTGAGCCCTCATCGAAACCCATGCCCAGGGTGGCATCCAGGATGTCGCGGGCGTCATCGTCGGTCAGCCGCGCCATGAGCATTGAGGCATCGCCGCCGTCGGTCGTCGCGACCCCGTCGTAGAAGTCGGGCACGAGCACGCGGAACCCGCCGCGGTCGGCCAGTGCCGCGGCGAATGGTTCGAGCCAGGGGAGGCGTCCGTACTTGTCGTGCATCACCACGACCAGCGGGTCGCCGGCCTCGCCGAACTCCAGGGGGATCCCCGGGGACGGGATGGGGATCAGCTCGCTCATCGAGAGCGGATGACGGGAATCGAACCCGCGCTATCAGCTTGGGAAGCTGAAGTTCTGCCATTGAACTACATCCGCGTATGCGCCCCCGAGGGGACCTGACGAGTGTAACCGGCGCCGATAGTCTGGCCCAATGCTGCTGAGCGACCGTGACATCCGGGCCGAACTCGACGCAGGGCGCATCGGGCTCAGCCCGCTGGAGTACGACATGATCCAGCCGTCGAGCATCGATGTGAGGCTCGACCGGTTCTTCCGACTGTTCGACAACCACAAGTACCCGTTCATCGATCCGGCAGAAGACCAGCCCGATCTGACGCACCTGATCGAGACGAAACAGGATGAGCCGTTCATCCTTCACCCCGGCGAGTTCGTGCTCGGGTCGACGTTCGAGCTGGTGACGCTGCCCGACGACATCGCGGCGCGGCTCGAAGGCAAGAGCTCGCTCGGCCGGCTCGGGCTGCTGACGCATTCGACGGCGGGCTTCGTCGATCCGGGGTTCTCGGGGCACGTCACGCTCGAGTTGTCGAACGTGGCGACCCTGCCGATCAAGCTCTGGCCGGGCATGAAGATCGGGCAGCTGTGCTTCATCCGCACGAGTTCGCCGGTCGACAACCCGTACGGCTCGGGCAAATACGGCAACCGCTACCAGGGGCAGCGCGGGCCGACGGCGAGCCGCTCGTTCCAGAACTTCCACCGCACCGATGTGACGGTCACCGACGCGGGCGCCCCCGGCGCCTGACTAGATCGGCTCCGCGCTGACCAGGATCGGCAGGGTGCCCTGCACGTAGTACGCCCGGTAGTGCGCGCCGTTGGTGAAGGCGCGCATCGGTTCGGGCGTCGCGAGCGCGAACGTGACCTTGCCGACGCTCAGGCGGTAGAGCGGCATCATCGCGCCGCCTGAGATCGGCGCCATCCCTGACCGTGCGCTCGCCTCGCCTTCGGTCATCAGCACCGCGCCGTCGAGCCGAGCCAGCTTGCGGCGACTGCGGATGCTCGTGAACCCGATGATCCCGACCACGACGATCAGCACGACGACGATGATCGGCGCGGCGCTCGCCGCCGGTCCGGTGAGGTACATCGGCAGTACGTACGCGGCGATGACGGCCATGATGATCAGGAACACCGCCCCCGAGATCAGGTTCACCAACTGGCTGCGGCCCTTGGTTGTCGTCATGCGCCCCTGCTGGGTCGGCCCGAGCTTTCCTGCCCGGTTCGCGACGAGGTCGTCGTCGGTGAATTCCAGAGCTTCCTGCAGCGTCGGGTCGGCCATGCGCACATTGTGCGCCTGATTCGGCCGGGCGCCTAGCGCCCGAACTCGGTCCATTCGCCGAGTTGCAGCACGAGCCACGGACTGAACGCGAAGGGCGCGGCCTCGACCGCCGCCCGCACGTGCTGCGGTGTCGCCCACTCCCACTCGGCGACCTCGTCGGGCGCCGGCTGCGGGTCGTGGTCGACCACGGCGCGGAATACCGGGCAGATCTCGTTTTCGACGATTCCGGATGCGTCGGTCGCCTCGTAGCGGAAGTCGGGGAGGACGAGATCGAGAGCCCCGATCTCGAGGCCCAGCTCGCGCGCCCCACGGCGTCGCACGGCATCCGGCAGCTCTTCTCCCGGGCCCGGATGCCCGCAGAACGTGTTCGTCCAGATGCCCGGGAACGTGCGCTTGCCGAGCGCGCGCCGAGTGATCAGCACGCGGCCGTCTGGCCGGAAGACGTGGCACGAGAACGCGAGGTGCAGCGGAGTGGCACCGTCATGGATCACCGACTTGTCGGCGGTGCCGATGGGCGTGCCGTCGGGGTCGACCAGGACGACGAGCTCAGCCTCAGTGTGCGACATGCTGACCGGTAGTCTGCCTAGGTGGATGCTGCGGGCCTGAGTGCAGTCGCCCGAGCCGAGAGGGCTCAGGAGCGACAGACGCAGGTCGACGCCGTGCTGGGGCGCTTCTTCAGCCTAGCCAAGAAGCGCGCATCGGCCCTCGGTGCCGACTACGAGCGGCTCTGGGGTGAGCTCGAGGCGAACACGGTCGGTGGCAAGCGGTTCCGCCCGCGCATGGTGTTCGCTGCGTATGAGGCGCTCGGGGGCACCGATTCCGAGGCGGCGGCGTGCATCGGGGCCGCGTTCGAGCTGCTGCACACGGCGCTGATCGTGCACGACGACGTCATCGATCGTGACTTCGTGCGGCGCGGCGCCCCGAACCTGGCCGGCAGCTATCGCGATCGCGCGCTCGCCGAGGGCAACACCGCCGCCGAGGCCGAGCACCGCGGCATCAGCGCCGCCGTGATCGCCGGCGACCTCGCCCTGTTCAATGCCTACCGGCTGATCGATCGCAGCGGCGTCGGCGACGTCGTGCGCGGCCGCCTCGTCGAGGTGATGGACGACGCCCTGTTCGCGAGCGCGGCGGGCGAGCTGATCGACGTCGACTTCTCGTTCATGCCCGACGTGCCGCGGGTCGACGACATCCTCACCATGGAACGGCTGAAGACCGCCGTCTACTCGTTCGAGTGCCCCTTGCAGGCCGGGGCGATCCTGGCCGGTGCCGGCGAAGAGACGGTCGCGACGCTCGGCGACTTCGGTCGCGAGATGGGCATCGCTTACCAGATCGTCGACGACCTGCTCGGGGTGTTCGGCACGGCGGCCGAGACGGGCAAGACCACCATCGGCGACCTCCGCGAGGGCAAGCGCACGGTGCTCATCGCCTACGCGACGTCGGCGCCCGGCTGGGACACCCTGGCGCCGCTGTTCGGCGACCCCGACCTCGACGAGACCGGGGCAGAGCGGCTGCGCGCGCACCTGATCGAGTGCGGTGCCCGCTCGTTCGCCGAGGGACTGGCCCGCTACTACGCGAACCGCGCCCTCGCCCGCCTCGTCGAGCCGCACATCCCGGCCTCGCTGCGCGAAGAGTTGCACCCGGTCGCCGACGCCGTGCTCGGGCGGGTCAAGTGAAGGCCGTGGCGGGCCCGACCGCGCGGCTCTCGCTCTATTCCGAGGTCGCCGAGCAGGCGGCCAGCCTGGTGATCCGGCGGTACTCGACCTCGTTCGGGATGGCGTCGCGGCTGCTCGGGCCGTCGGTGCGACAGCCGGTCGAGAACGTCTATGCGCTGGTTCGCGTGGCCGACGAGATCGTGGATGGCGGGGCCGACGAAGCGGGACTCGAACGTCAGGTGGCGGCCCGGCTGCTGAACGAGCTCGAGCGCGACGTCGAACGCAGCCTCGACGAGGGGTACAGCGCCAACCTGATCGTGCACGCGTTCGCGCGGACCGCGCGCGAAGCCGGGTTCGGCGCCGAGCTGACCGAACCGTTCTTCGCGAGCATGCGCATGGACCTGTCGAAGACCGAGCACGACGACGACAGCTTCCGCGAGTACGTCTACGGGTCGGCCGAGGTGGTCGGGCTCATGTGCTTGCGCATCTTCGTGCGGGGCGAGACGTACACCGACGAGCAGCTCGCCACCCTCGAGCAGGGCGCGCGGGCCCTGGGCGCCGCGTTCCAGAAGGTCAACTTCTTGCGCGACCTGGCCGCCGACGTCGACGCGCTCGGCCGCAACTACTTTCCCGGCATCGACGTCGCGACCCTGACCGAGGCGCAGAAGACGGTGCTGGTCGATGACATCGACGCCGACCTCGCCGCCGCCGCCCGAACCCTGCCCCTCCTGCCGCGAAGCTCGCGACGGGCCGTTGCGGTCGCCCACGGCCTGTTCGCCGAACTGAGCCGGCGCATCCGCAGCACCCCGGCATCCACTCTCATTCACACGCGCGTGCGCGTGCCCGACCCCGTCAAGCTACGCATCGCGCTCACCGCGCGAGGAGGGACCCAATGACCCGCACCATCGTCATCGGCGGGGGGATCTCGGGGCTGGCCACGGCCGCGCTGCTCGCTCGCGAGGGACACAAGGTCACGCTGGTCGAGCAGCACGCAGAGGTCGGCGGTCGCGCAGGCAGCTGGGAGCGCGACGGGTTCCGGTTCGACACCGGGCCGTCGTGGTATCTGATGCCCGAGGTCTTCGACCACTTCTACCGCGTGCTCGGCACGACGGCCGAGCAGCAGCTCGACCTGGTGCAACTCGATCCCGGCTACCGCATCTACGGCGAGGGCCACCCCGAGCCGCTCGACATCTCGGCCAGCGTCGACGAGAACCTCGACACCTTCGAGGCCATCGAGCCCGGCTCGGCGCTGCGGCTCGCCAAGTACCTCGACCGCGCCCGCGACATCTACGAGCTGGCGAAGTCACGCTTTCTGTATTCGACCTTCCAGCGGCTCGGCCCGGTGTTCGGCGGGGAGGTGGCCTCGAAGGGCGCCCGCCTGCTGCAGCTGCTGATCGAGCCGCTCGACTCCCTCACGAAGCGCACCGTGCGCGACACCCGGCTGCGGCAGGTCCTGGGCTACCCGGCCGTGTTCCTCGGTTCGTCGCCGAAGCTCACCCCGAGCATGTATTCGCTGATGAGCCATCTCGACCTGGTCGACGGGGTGTTCTACCCGCTGGGCGGCTTCACCCGCGTCATCGAGAGCATCGCCGCGCTGGCCCGCGCGCAGGGCGCCGACCTGCAGACCGCCACCACCGTCACCCGCATCGTCGTGAACGAGGCCGGCGAGGCGACCGGCGTCGAGGTCACGCACGGCAAGGGCAAGAAGACCACCCTGCTCGAGGCCGACATCGTCGTGTCGACCGCCGATCTGCACCACACCGAGACGGTGCTGATCGACCGCGATGAGCTGCGCACCTACCCGCAGGAGTACTGGGACAAGCGCACCGCCGGCCCGGGCGCCCTGCTGATCATGCTCGGCGTCAGCGGAGAGCTGCCGCAGCTCGAGCACCACACGCTCTTCTTCGCCAAAGACTGGAATAAGGGTTTCACCGCGATCTTCGGCAATCAACCGCACGTCCCCGAGACGCCGTCGATCTACGTCTGCAAACCGAGTGGGGTGGATGCCGGGGTCGCCCCCGAGGGCGCCGAGAACCTGTTCGTGCTGGTGCCTCTGCCCGCCGACCCGACGATCGGCAAGGGGGGCATCGACGGCGGCGGCGACGCGTCTGTCGAGGCCCTCGCCGACCGGGTGATCGCGCAGATCGCCGACTGGGCCGGCATCCCCGACCTCGCTGAGCGCGTCGTGCTGCGGCGCACGGTCGCGCCGGGCGACTTCTCGGCCGACCTCAACGCGTGGAAGGGCACCGCACTCGGCCCCGCGCACACGCTGCGGCAGAGCGCCTTCTTCCGCGCCGGCGACATCAGCCGCAAGGTCAAGAATCTGTACTACGCCGGCTCGTCGACGATTCCCGGCATCGGCCTGCCGATGTGCCTGATCAGCGCGGAACTCGTGCTCAAGCGCCTGCGCGGCGACACCTCCGCGTCGCCCGTCGCGGAGTCGTTGCGGGTCACGCGCACACCGGCATGAACCTGCTCTACCTCGGCGGACTGTTCGTCGCGCTCGCCGGGATGGTGGTGCTCGACGTGCGGTTCCGCCTGTTCTTCGCGGCCGGGCCGGTGCGGGCGGCGATCGTGCTCGTGGTCGGCGTCGTGTTCTTCCTGGTCTGGGATGTGGCGGGCATCGGCGCGGGAGTCTTCTTCCGGGGCAAACCCGACTTGCTCACCGGCATCCAGTTCGCGCCCGAGCTGCCGCTCGAAGAGCTCTTCTTTCTGATGCTGCTCTGCTACGTGACGATGAACATCTACGGCTGGCTCACCACCCGCCTGTGGCGACCTGTCGAAACCGGCGGTGACCCCTCATGACCTACTGGACCCTGAACATCCCGTTCCTCGCCGTCGCCGGTGTGGTGCTACTGGCCGCAGTACTCGCCCGCCGCTCGCCGGGGTGGCGCTGGATCGGTCTCACGGCCATCGCCGTGCTGCTGCTCACCGTGATCTTCGACAACGTGCTGGTCGGTGTGGGCATCGTCGGGTACGACCCGAAGCTCATCAGCGGCGTGCTCATCGGGGTGGCCCCGATCGAGGACTTCGCCTACGCGATCGCCGCTGTCGTGCTGTTGCCGTCGCTGTGGTGCCTGCTCGCCCCGAGGCGGCGCGCGTGATCCGCACGCTGTTCGTCACGAGCCGTCCGCTGAGCTGGGTCAACACGGCCTTCCCGTTCGCTGCCGCGTACATCGTGGCGTCCGGTCGGATCGACGCCACGCTGATCGTCGGCACCGTCTTCTTCCTCGTGCCCTACAACCTCGCCATGTACGGCATCAACGACGTCTTCGACTACGAGTCGGATGTGCGCAATCCCCGCAAGGGCGGCGTCGAAGGCGGGCTGCTGGAACCGCGCCTGCATCGCGCCACCCTTCTGGCATCCGGGCTCGTCGCGCTGCCGTTCGTGGTCTATCTCGTCGCCGTCGGCGGGCCGGCGAGCTGGCTGGTGCTGGCGATCAGCCTCTTTGCAGTGGTCGCGTACTCGGTGAAGGGGCTGCGCTTCAAAGAGCGGCCGTTCCTCGACTCGATCACGTCGAGCACGCACTTCGTCTCGCCCGCGATCTACGCGCTCGCTCTCGTGGGTGTCACGGTGACGCCGGGTCTGGTGGCGGTGTTGGTCGCGTTCTTCTTGTGGGGCGCGGCCTCGCACGCCTTCGGCGCGGTTCAGGATGTCGTGGCCGACCGCGAGGCGGGCATCGGCTCGGTCGCCACGGTGATCGGTGCCCGCGCGACCGTGCGCCTCTCGATCGTGCTGTACCTGCTGGCCGGCATCCTGATGCTGTTCACCGGCTGGCCCGGCGCGCTCGGTGCCCTGCTGGCGTTGCCGTATGTGATCGTGATGGCGGCGCCGTGGTGGAACGTGGACGACGAAAGCGCCCCCACCGCGAATCGCGGGTGGAGGCGCTTTCTCTGGATCAACTACGTGGTCGGCTTCGCCGTCACGATGCTGCTGATCGCCTACGCCTTGCTGCGGTGACCGCGCGGTCCCCGGGCGCGCATCGGGCGCGTCGCCGGGTCCCAGCCCACGTTGCCGGCGATCTTCTCGAGCGTCGTCATGGTGGTGGCGTAGTCGGCATCGGGGATGCCTGCGGTGACCTGAGCACGAACGGTCTGCACGTTGGTGAGAACGGCGTCGTGGATGCGCTCACCCTCCGCGATCAGCGTGTAGCTGCCGCTGTCGAGGGTCGCCCAGCCGCGGGCCACGAAGCCGTCGAGCACCTGCTCGAACGTGCGGTGGCCGGGCCGGCCGGGTCCGCCGTGCCGACGCGGCGGGAGCGCTGCCTCGAGCTGGTCGAGGCTGGCCGGGCCGCTGTGCAGCGTGGTCAGCGTGCGCCATTCGCGGCGGGTCACGCCGAAGGTGGCGAAGGCATTGCGCATGTTGTCGCGCAGGGGGCCTTCGATGGCACGCAGCCAGTAGCCCAGGGGGCGGCGGTCGGTGGGGATGTGATTTCTGTCGATGTACTTCATCGGGACGTCCTTTCAAAGTCGTCGTTGCATGTAACGTAGCAACTAAATGTATGATTACATACATGGAACTCGAAAGTCAAGGGGCGCCGCGGCACGACCCGGTCTCGACGATCGAACGGGCCCTCATGACGATGCGCCGCGATCAGCAGGCGAGACGCTTGCAACGCGGACTCGGCCCGCGCGGACACGCGCCGCACGACCGCAGTCTCGGCGGTGCCGCACGGTTCCGGATGCTGGACGCGCTCGAAGATGGCGCGCGCACCGTGTCAGACATCGCTGGCTCCGTCGGGGTCGACCAGCCGCGGGCGAGCCGGCTGGTCGCCGAGGCGGCTGACCGCGGGCTCGTGCGCCGCAATGTGGATCCCGCCGACGCGCGGCGCGCGGTCGTCGAGCTCACCCCCGCGGGACGCACGTTTCTGCGATCGGCCCACCAGACCCGCCGTTCGGCCGTCGAGACCGCGCTGGGCGGGTTCTCGGCCGAAGAGTCAGCCCAGCTCGCGCTCCTGCTCGAACGATTCGTCGCGGCGTGGCCGCGTGATCAGAACGACAGCTCGGCCGGGTAGTCGCCGCGCGCCGTGACGGCCTCGGCGGCAGCCGCGAGATGCCGCAGCGTCAGCGCCTGCGGCGCCGGGCCGAAGCTCACCCGCGCAATACCGAGCTCGGCGAGCTGCGCCAGTGGCAGGTAGCCGTGCCACGCGATGACAGCGACCGGTCCGGAGATCTCGGCGACCGCACGTGCCACGTCGTCGGCCGTGTCGAGCCCGAGCACGAACACCGAGTCGCCCCCTGCCTCGAGGTAGGCGTTGGCCCGCTCGACCGCCTGCGCGAATGTCTCGCCCCGTCGCAGGGAGTCGACGCGCGCGTTGAGCGACAGCGGCACGCCGGCGGCGGTCGCGCCTGCCCGGACCGCACGGATGCGCTCGACCTGCTCGCCGAGCTCGCGCATCGCGCTGTCAGAGATGCTGTCTTCGAAGTTCAGGCCCGCCGCGCC
>JBDTQN010000024.1:0-17992 GCA_039932215.1 Pseudolysinimonas sp.
ATTACATGGGGATGGCGGGCGGAACCTGGGCGGGAACGAGCATGCGAGTTCTGTCGCCGCTCTATCTCGCAGGACGTCATCTGTCGCACAATGCACTCGGAGACGCACGCGACCAGGCCGACCTGTTCCGTCAGGTGCAGGCGGATGCGGCGAAACGACGCGGCTCCGCCTAGCCCAGCACGCGACCGTCAAGGAGCAAAGCCATGGCCGACCAGAACCTGGAACTGAAGAAGATCATCGAGTCGGCGCAAGAGCTCGGCATCGAGATGGACGAGGCGGAAAGCCTGAAGTGGCTGGCCGCGATGACGGCCGAGAACGATGAAATCGACGAAACCGACATCACCGTCGACACGGCCAGCGGCACGTACGGCTACCGCGCCGCGATGCTCGACTTCAGCGCAAAAGACATCGCCCGTCTCCGGCGCATCGGCAAGATCGTGGAAGTCACCGGCGACGGTGGCGAGAGCGCCCTCGCCCTGTCGGGGTCGGCTGCCCAGTCGAAGATCCAGAGCTTCCCGGGCGATGCGGACTTCTTCCAGCGTCTCAACATCAAGGCCCCGACCCGCGCGGAGGCGTGCGCGATCCTGGCGCGTCTGATGCGCGATCACGTGCTCGCGACGATGCGAGGCGCGACGTACCAGTTCCTCGAAGCGAAACTCGGCACCTATACGAGCGGCGGAACGGTCCGCGGCCAGGCCGTGAGCAAAGGCAGCCCCGTCACCTGGAAGCTGAACGAGATCCAAGACGAGGTGCAGATCTTGACCGTGCCCGGAGTAGACGGCGCGGACGGCACCCGCGTCGAGTTGCGGTGGGGCGAACAGGCCCTCGATCCAGGCTGGTGCAAGCTCGACTGGGTGGTGAGCGACCCGTCACGGGCGGGGCTGTCGAACGCCAGCAACGTGATCGACGTGACCTGGGAGGCTCCCGACGGCACGATCGTCTCACTCGACGGATACCTCGACGCCTACTTCCAAGAGGTGTACCTCGACGCCGACTCGGTCCCGACGTTCGCCAAGGTCGCAAAGTTCGTCTCGGACGACGCGCTCGACGAGTACGTCGAGGCGCTCGAGGGTGAGGTGCGCAAGTACCTCACTCACCACCTGAACTACGGCAAGGCCGCGAAGCGCATGTACAACGTGTTCCGGCTGTCGGGTCGACACCTCGACGCCGCGTTCGTGCGCGAGCTTTTCGATGAGCCGGCCACGATCCTCTATCAAGTCTGGGCGCTGATCGGCACGCTCGACAACGCGACACAGGAGGGCTCGTCGATCCCGATCGAGGCGGTGCAATCGCAGGCCGACGCCCTCGTGCTGGACGTGGTGCAAGCACTCGACGGAGATGCCGAGGCCGAACTCGTGAAGTCGCTGCTGCAGCTGCGCCAGACCCTCGAAGATCAGAAGACGGGTGAGGTGCGCACCACCGAGGTCGAGGCCGCGAAAGCGCAGGTGGTGAACCTGATCAACACGTTCTACCGTGACCGGCTGGTCTCCATGCCGACCATCAAGGACTACATCGCGCGGATGCAGGCGGAGCAAGCGTGACGTGCGGCGGCTTCCCGTGTCTATGGGGACCAGCTGCGCACGCCGGCTCACGTCAGGGATGTAACTAGCCGCGGCTCACACGAGCGCAGGTAGCCGCCCCGCACGCCGGGGCGTGCGGGTCGCATCGACATGCGCAGGTGGGGTGAGCCACAGGGAGCTCTCGATCCACTCAAGAGTCCAGCCGTCGTTGTCGAATCGGCGATGGTGGAAGCGACACAGCAGTACGCCGTTGTCCAAATCTGTGCCGCCGCCATCCAGCCATGAAACGAGGTGGGCGACTTCGCACCAGCCGGGTGGCGCGTTGCAGCCCGGCCAGACGCATTCGCCATCGCGGACGGCGATCGCACGGCGCTGCGGGGTTGTGAAGAGCCGGAACGCGCGGCCCTGATCGAGGACCTCGCTCGGCCCCCCGAGCACGCAGGGGATGATCTCCGCATCCGACGCCAGTCGACGAGCGGTGGCAGCGGAGATGGGCAGGTCGACTCCGGCGATCTCGGCGGTGCCGATGCCGGTCAGGAGACCGTCGAGCGTCGACGTGACCTGCATTCCGACCGGCACGCCCGCGACCTGTCCCGTGTCGTGCTGCAGTGACTCTCGCGCCATGTCGACGAGCGCGTCGAGTCGGCGCTGCGCAAGAGTACGAGGGTCGTCGTCGACGGCGTCATCGACCGAGTCGAACGTGGGCTGGCGTCGTGGTGCCGTTCGCGCGTCGAGGGCGGCAGTCACCATGCCCTCCGCCTCGGGGTGGAAGGTGACGATCCACTGGGTCGTACCGTCGGGCAGCCGACGAATTCGGAGTCCCGCGCGCGCCCGAATGAGATCCTCCCGGGGCTCGGTGCCGTCGGGGTCGAGGTGGTCGATGATCCTGCGGGCGGCTCTGGCGAGGTCGCGCCGGGTCAGACCGGGGGCCACTGCCACCAGGGCCGCTTCTACCTCGGCGCGGCGTGCGAGATCGGTGAACGGAACCAGCTGGTCGAGCGTACGGGTGATCATCGCCGCGTCGGTGATGCTGAGACTGCGGTCGCGAAGCCCGGCCGCGATCGCCTCGCAACGCGGAGGCAGCACCTCGCCCTGAATCGAGACCTGCGCGACGGTTGCGGCACCGACGAGACACCACATCCGCGCCTCGTCGAGAGCGACTCCCGTGCGGGCCGCCACGGCATCCACTGTCGTTCGATACTCGGCGGAGGGCCCGCGGGTCTCGAGTTCGCCTGACAGCTCGACCGCCACGGCATCGAGGTCGCGCCGCTGCTGCCCGAGTTCGTCGAGTGCACGCAGCAGATCGGCGCCCGACAACGATGCGGCGCCGCAGGTGCGTACCTGATCGAGGAGTTCGTGCTCCGACATGACAGCCTTCGGGTCTGTTCGGCACGAACACCCTATGGTACCACACATTCGAACGTATGTTCGAGTGGCTAGGATCGATTCGTGACCGATCGCCGCATGCTGCTCGACACCGCCGGGGTCTACTTCCGCGCGTTCTACGGTGTCCCCGACACCGTGACAGCCCCCAACGGGATGCCGGTGAACGCTGCTCGCGGAACCCTCGACGCGATCGCGCGGCTCGTCACCGAGTTCGAGCCGGCAGAACTCGTCGCTTGCTGGGATGACGACTGGCGGCCGCAGTGGCGCGTCGACCTCATCCCGTCGTACAAGACGCATCGCGTGGCCGAGGTCGTCATCGTGGGCCCCGACGTCGAGGTCATTCCCGACCCGCTCGAGGCGCAGGTGCCACTGATCCGGGAGGTGCTGACGGCTCTCGGCATCCCGATCGCCGGCGCCGCCGAGCACGAGGCGGACGACGTGATCGGCACGCTCGCCACCACGGGCACCCACGTCGACGTGGTGACGGGCGATCGCGACCTGTTCCAACTCGTCGACGATGCGCGCGACGTACGCGTCATCTATACCGGCCGCGGCATGTCGAACCTCGAGGTGTTGACCGACGACGGATTGTTCGCCAAATACGGGGTACGCCCGACGCAGTACGCCGACTTCGCGGCGATGCGCGGCGACGCCTCCGACGGTCTGCCGGGGGTCGCCGGGATCGGCGAGAAGGGGGCTGCAGCGCTTCTCGCGCAGTACGGCGATCTCGATGGCATCATCGCCGCGGCAAGTGACCCGGCAAGCGCGATGACCGCAGGGCAGCGCGCCAAGTTCGCGGCAGCGGCCGACTATCTGAAGGTCGCCCCTCAGGTCGTCGAGGTCGTACGAACCCTCGATCTCCCCGAGTTCCGGGGGACTATCGGCGGCGCTGACGTGGATGCAGCGCGAGCGCTCGCAGAGCAGTGGGGGCTGGCGAGTTCGATGGAGCGGGCTCTCGCAGCGCTAGGTCACTGACCTCGACGACACGACCCACTGGGTGCACTCCCGCGTCAGCACAGCCCAGCCTCCGTTGTCGATCGCCGGGTCGATCCCCTGCTGGATCCTCGACAGGATCGGCCCGATCACGGCGTCGTGGCTCACGACCGCGATGGTCGTGTCGACCTCTGCCGCGAGCGCCTCGAGCGCCGGCATCACTCGTGCCATCACGACGTCTTCGGCCTCGACTCCCGGCGCCGCGCTGACGCTTCCCCACTGTTGGACGACCTCCTCTTTGAGGTGCCCGGTCCAGCGACCGTAGTCGCGATCGTTGAAAGCGGGATCGACGGTGTGCGCCACTTCGCTCACCTCGGCGATGATCGTCGCCGTCTGGACGGCACGATCGAGGGGGCTGGAGAGGACCCGATCGAGACCGAGCGGTTGGAGCGCGTGAGCGGTCGCCGTCGCCTGCCCGATCCCGAGTTCGTCGAGCTCCGGATTCGCGAGACCACGCAGCCTGCCCGCGGCGTTGAGCGCGGTGCTGCCATGACGTACCAGGACGACCCGCGTTGCCATGCGGGAGACCCTAGCGCGCGACGTACACCGAGTTCGATGAGATCCCGCCGGTCAGCGGGTTGTCGAACCGCACCACGTGCGCCTGCACCGACCCGAACACCGCGCCAAGGTCGGCGAGGAACCCATCGTCGGGCGGGTCGTCCGACCACATCGCGAACACTCCCCCGTCTGTGAGATGCGCGGCCAGTCGACGCAACCCTTCGACCGTGTAGAGGTCGGCGTGCGCCGGGTTGAGCTGGTGCCGCGGCGAGTGGTCGACGTCGAGCAGGATGGCGTCGAACCGCTCCCCCGGTTCACCCCGCATCCAGGCGAAGAAGTCCCCCTCGACCAGTCGCGTGCGCGCATCGCCGGTCAGCCGCGCCGAGACGGGCAGCAGTCCGCGTTCATGCCAGTCGATCACCGCCGGCAGCGCGTCGACCACCACCATCGACGCGACCCGAGCGTCGTCGAGGGCGGTGACCGCCGTATATCCGAGGCCCAGCCCACCCACCAGGACCGATAGCGAGGTGCCGTCCACGGCATCCAGACCCAATCGGGCGAGTTCCTCTTCGGCGAGCGTGAACAGTGACGACATCAGGTATTCGTCGCCGAGCTTCACCTCGAAGACGTCGACACCGACGAGCGGCTCGAGGCGCCGGCGCAGGGTCAGCTCCCCCATCGGGGTCGCTTGCCAGTCCAGTTCCTCGAGCCGCGCCGTCATACGGTGAAGCGTGTCACACCTTCGCGGTGACCGACTTGCGGTTGTAGAGCACCATCGACCACACGTACCCGCCGATGCCGATGACGACCGCCCAGCCGATCGCGAGCCAGAGGTTCGCACCGAGCTCGGTTCCGAGCAGCAGACCCCGGATCGCTTCGATGAACGGGGTGAACGGCTGATTCGCCGCGAAACCCTGCAGCCATTCGGGCATCGACGCGGTCGGCACGAAGCCGCTTCCGAGCAGCGGAAGCACCGTCAGGATGAGCGGCAGGTTGCTGGCCGTCTCGACCGACTTCGACTGCATCCCCATCGCCACGCCGATCCAGCTGAGCGCGAACGAGATGAGCACGATCAGGCCCGCGGCGCCCAGCCACTCGAGCGGTCCGGCCGTCGGGCGGAATCCGACGAGCAGACCGACTGCGAGCAGCAGCGCGACAGCGATGATCGCCTGCACCGTGTTGCCGATGACGTGACCGGCGAGCACGGATGCGCGTGAGATCGCCATGGTGCGGAACCGGGCGGTGATGCCCTCGGTCATGTCCATTGCGACGGTGATCGCGACGCCGCTGACGGTGCCGGCGATCGTGATCAACAGGATGCCGGGCATCACGTACGCGAGGTACGCGTCGCGGCCCTGTGCGGCATCGACTCCGGGGAGGCCGGCGCCGAGCGTGCCGCCGAAGACGAACACGGTCAGCAGCAGGATGATGACCGGCCCCAAAATGGTGAACAGTGACAGGCCGGGGTACCGCACGATGTGCAGCAGGTTGCGGCGCAGCATCGTGATCGCGTCGCCGACGACGTGCGAGCCGCTGCTCACGTCCATCGGGCTGACAGAACTCAGCGTGGTCATTCTTGGGTTCCCTTCTCGCTGTGACCCGTCAACGCGAAGAACACGTCGTCGAGGTCGGGTGTGTGGATGCTGAGGTCGTCGACCTCGAGCTGTGCGGAATCGAGGCGGTCGAGCACCGATCGGAGGGAGCGCACTCCCCCGTCGCTGGGGACCTCGAGGGTGAGAGCGTCATCGTCGGCAGACGAGTCCTTCAGCAGACCGGCCGCCTTCGTGAGCCCGGCCGCGTCGGCGAACCGCAAGCGGATGTGACCGCCCGGAACCAGCCGCTTCAGCTCGTCGGGCGTACCCTCGGCGACGATCTTGCCGTTGTCGAGCACCGCGACGCTGTCGGCGAGTTCGTCGGCCTCATCGAGGTACTGCGTGGTGAGGAAGATCGTGGTGCCGTTCGCGACCAGGTCGCGGATGATCTCCCACATCGTGTGCCTGCTGCGCGGGTCGAGGCCGGTGGTCGGCTCGTCGAGAAAGATGATGCGCGGGGTCGCGACCAGGGTCATCGCCAGGTCGAGACGTCGCTTCATCCCACCCGAGTAGGTGGCCAGCGGTTTGCGTGCCGCCTCGGTCAACTCGAACTGTTCGAGAAGGGCGGCGACCCTCTCACGTGCCTGCGGACCGGTGAGGTGCCGCAGCCGCGCCATGAGCATCAGGTTCTCTTCGCCGTTCAGAATCCCGTCAACCGCGGCGAACTGGCCGGTGAGACCGATCGATGAGCGTACGCGGTCGGCATCCTTCTTCACGTCGAATCCGTCGACCTCGGCGGTTCCGCCGTCGGCGCTGACCAGGGTCGACAGGATGTGCACGATGGTCGTCTTGCCCGCACCGTTCGGCCCGAGCAGGGCGAACACGGTTCCGGCCGGCACCGTCAAGTCGACGCCGTCGAGCACCGTCTTCTTGCCGTACGACTTGCGCAAGTCACGCACCTTGATGGCGTACTCGGCCTTGATGGCTGGGGTGGTCATTTGCTGGTTCCCTTCTTCGAGCGGTAGATGGTGATGTCGCCGTAGCCGGTGCGCGCACGCACCGCCACGGATTCCTCCGACCCGGCAGCGGCCGGATCGCTGTCGAGTTCGTTCCTCAGGCGGCCGTCGCGCGACGCCGCATCGAGCCAGACGGCGACGCCGGCGCGGACGCCGATGTCGATCTGCCCGTAGCCGCTGTCGAGCTGTACCGATCCCGCCGAGACCTCGTCGAGTCGTACGGATCCGTACGCAGATTTGGCGGTGACACCGCCAAGGGCGCGTCCGATCTCGAGTTCGCCGTACGACAGCTTCGCGTCGAGCGTGCCGCCCGTCTCGCCGATGCCGATCGAGCCGTGCGACGACTTGATAACCGCGTCACCGTCGATCGTGCCGACTTTGATCTGGCCGTGGTCGGCGATGAGTTCAGCCGATCCGTGCGCCGTTCCGATTTCGACGCTGCCGTGGCCGGAGCGCACCCAGAGGTCGCCGGTGGTGTCAATCTCGACGCCGCCGAGGGCGCCCTTGACTCGGGTCGCGCCCAAGACTCCCGTTGTGCGCACACGGCCGCCGATGTCGGCGGTCAGCCGCGAGCCGGCGGGCAGCTCGACCCGCACGTCGATCGACTCGTTGCCGCCGATGAACACGAAGCGCGGGCGAGGACCCTCAATCGTCAGCCGTGAGCCGGTGAACTCGACGCGGGTGTTCTCGGCTCCGCGGCGATCAGCGGCCGACGAGGGCCTGGTCGGCGAGACCGTCACGACCGTGTCGGCACGATCGCCCGCAACGACCTCGAGTCGTCCGTAGGGCAGGTCGACCGCGAGGTCGATCGGTTCTGGTGTGGTGTAGGTGGGCATGCTGGCGCCTCCCTTTCTGTGGGCGTGTTGTGAACTTTTGGATGTCGTGGGGCCGGGCGGGCTATCGCACCCATCCGGCGAAACTGTCGCCGGTGCGCAGCGTCCGCTGCGCGGCTCGTCGTTGCTTGGGTTCGAGAGCTGCGGCGACCGCGCGCACCAGCCAGGTGTTGACCGACAAGCCATCGGCCGCGGCAGCGTCGTCGACCCGTGCCTTGAGGGCGTCGGGCAGACGGAGTGTGGTGCGCGAGGTGCTCGCGTCGTCGAGGTCTACCGCCGGAACCCCAGCGTCGTCGGAGTCGGATTCGGCGGTGTGCGTGGTCACGACGAATTCGATCTCGCGTCCGCGCAGCCGTACGTCGACGGCACTGGGTGCGAGGTCACGGGTGATCTCGCCGGCCGCAGCCGACAACGCGTCGAGCAGCACGAGCCGGGTCGCCGCGTCGAGGCCGGCGGCGAGCCGCTCGGCGACGGCGCGCGTCTCGTCGTTGCCGTTCTCGGCTGCCTGCACAAGCTGTCGCTGCAGCTCGCTCACGTATCCTGCGATGTCCATGACACCATAGTGACACCACTATGGTGTCATGTCAAGCCGAAGTGGTGTCAGATTGGTGTCACGGCGTCAGATAGGGCTGCAATGCTTGCTCGAAAGCGGGTTTCGGCCGCGCCCCCACCATCGTCGTGACGAGTTCGCCGGCCCGGAACACCTTGTACGTCGGTAGGGCCAGCGCCTGGAATCGCTCGACCAACTCGGGATTCGCGTCGGCGTCCACTGCCACGACCCGCACCTCCGGATGGTCCTCGGCGAAATTCACCAGAATCGGATCCATCGCCCGGCACGGCGGACACCACTCGGCCCAGAAGTCGACCAGCACGGCGCCCGGTGCGCCGAGCACGACATCGTCGAACGTTGCATCGGTGACGGCCGGAAGAGATGACATCAGCGCACCCCTGCGGGCGCCGCACATTCGAGCAACTCGCTGATCGCGGCGCGCCGGGTCTCGAGTTCGGCGATCTGGGTATCGAGCTCGGCGAGTGCATCGCGATAGGCGCCCACGGCATCCGGACAATCGTCACCGTGGGGGTTGCCCGCGACCAGGCACTCGACGAACGGACGAGCACGCTGTGCCGTCACCCCGACCGCCGCCAGTTCGCGGATCTCGCGGACCACCCGCACGTCGCGCTCATCGAAATCGCGGTACCCGTTGCCGAGCCGCGGCGCCGCCAGCAACCCGATGGATTCGTAGTACCGCACCGCCTTGACGCTGACCCCGGCCTCACGCGCCAGCTCGCCGATCTTCATACCGAGAACGGTAATCCCTGCCCCCCGGGTCAAGGTCAAGCGGCTGTCAGTAACGGGTCATAGCCTGGAACGCATGAGCGAAGCCTCCGCGCCCCAGCCCACCCCCGTATCCCGAGCCGGCCGCATCGTCGGGTCGGCCCTGGCATCCGGTCGCGTCGCCGCGGGGGCGCGCGTCGTGCCATCAAGCGAAACCCGAAGGCCGACAAGGCGTACCGCGCCGCCGTCGGCGTCACCGGCGGCGCAACCGTCGCCCTCGGGGTGGCGCTGATTCCGCTGCCCGGCCCCGGCTCGCTGGTCGCCCTGGGCGGGCTCGCGGTGCTCGGCACCGAGTTCGAGGGCGCCCGCAAGGTCAACGAGAAGGCGACGGCGGTCGCCAAGAAGGCCGCCGGCAAGGTCGCCGAGGTGCGGGCCGCGAGGAAAGCGCGGCCGTGAGCACGCTGGTCGTGCTGATCCGCGGCATCAACGTGGGCGGCAAGAATCCGGTCGCGATGAGCGGACTGCGCGACCTGCTCGAAGAACTCGGCTGCACGAACGTCGCCACCCTGCTGGTCAGCGGCAATGCGGTCGTCGACACGACCATGTCGGCTGCCGACGTTTGCGCGAAGCTCGAGAAGGCACTGCCTGCGAAGTTCACGCTCCACGACGAGTCGGTCAAAGTGCTGGTGCTTACCGAGAAGGCGTTTCGCGCGGCGGTCGATCAGCGGCCGAGGGGGTTCGGCACCAAGCCCGAGCTGCACCACAGCGATGCGATCTTCTTGATCGGCGTCAGCGTGGCCGAGGCCATGAAGGTGTTCGATCCGCGAGACGGCGTCGACGCGGTCTGGCCGGGCACAGGAGTGATCTACTCTCAGCGGCTCAGCGCGCAGCGCACCAAGAGCCGGCTCGGCAAGATCATCGGCACGACTCCCTACAAGTCGATGACCATCCGCAGCTGGGCGACGACGCTGAAGCTGATCGCGATGCTCGACGCCCGCGCGGCAGCGTCTTAGCGCACCCGGTCTTCGCCCGACTTCGGTGCGTCGGCAGTGACATCCAGCAGGTCGTGACCGTGGTGGGATCCCCACACCAGCCGCACGCCCTCGGCGGCATGAATGGATGCTCGAACGGCCCGCTCGTCTGCCCACCCGTTGAGACGATGGCCAGAGTGGCCACGCACGTGCTCGAAGACGACCGACGGCACCCCCGCCTCGTCACGCGCGTCGCGCACGGCGATCAGTTGCTCGAGGATGCCGACGTTCTTCACCGGCGTCTTGCCGCTCGTCATCCAGCCTCGGCGACGATGGCCGTCCATCCATTTCGTGTACGTGTTGATCGCGTACATCGAGTCCGCCTGGATGACGAGGTCGCCCACATGCGCGTGATCCCGAATCGCGTAGAGCACCGCGAGCAGTTCGCCCACATTGTTGGTGCCCTCCGGAATGGAGCCCGCCGACCAGTGTCCATCCTCGCCGACCCACGCCCAGCCGGCCGGCCCGGGATTGCCCTTGCACGCGCCATCGGTGGCGACGATGTAGGGGGCGGGTTCCGTCATCTGATGATTATGCGTGGTGACGCGCTCGACGTCGGGATACGATTCGGCGATGCTTCCCGCCGTGCTGATGACGATCGTGCTCGCGCTTCTCGCCGTCTTCCAGCTCGCGCTCGTCGCCGGGGCCCCGTGGGGTCGCTTCGCGTGGGGCGGAAAAGAGCGAGTGCTGAGCCGCAACCTTCGCATCGGCAGCGTCGTGTCGGTCGCGATCTACGCGCTGATCGCCGTTGTCGCCCTCGACCGCGCCGGCGTGATCGACGTGCTACCCGATCTGGTGTCGCGCATCGCGATCTGGGTCGTGTTCGGCTACTTCTGCCTCGGCATCGTGCTCAACGGGATCTCGCGCAGCCGGCCCGAGCGCTTCACGATGACCCCGGTGACGCTGGTGCTCGCGGTGCTGAGCCTGCTCGTCGCGCTCGGCTGAGCGACCCGATGAGGCGCGCACCCTGATTCTGCGGGACGTATCGTCGATCGCATGGGAAAAGTCACCGCCAACGCAACGATGTCGCTCGACGGCTACATCGCGACCCCCGACGACGGCATCGGTCACCTCTTCGACTGGTACGAGGCGGGCGACATCGAGGTCGGCAACGCCGGCCACCCCGGCGACCTGCCGCCGTTCCACCTGACCGCCGAGAGCGCGGCGTATTGGCGGGAGTGGACCGAGCAGCTCGGCGCGCTCATCGTCGGACGCACCCTGTTCGATGTCACCGACGGCTGGAAGGGCAAGCATCCGCTCGGGGTGCCCGTCGTCGTGATGACTCACGAGCCCCCCACCGACTGGTCCTACCCCGGATCAGAGGACTTTCATTTCGTGACCACCGGCATTCAGGATGCCGTGGCCGAGGCCCAGCAGATCGCGGGCGACAAGGTGGTCGCCGTCGCCGCCGGCAAGGTCGCGGAGCAGGCGATGCAGGCGGGGTTGCTCGACGAGATCGCGATCGACCTGGCGCCCGTCTTCTTGGGCACCGGTAAGAAGTTCCTCGGCTCGCTCGACGTCGAGACGGTGCTCGGGACCGCCGTCACCGTGATCCCGGCAGCGAAGGTCATCCACCTGCGGTACCCGGTGGCGCGCTAGCCGGCGGGACGCCGAACCTGCCGTCCGCGTAACGTATCGACCATGAACAGTCGTGCTGGGCGTGTCGTCCTGATCGTCGTCGGAGTGATCGCAGTGGCCGTCGGCGCCGTCTGGGTCGGCCAAGGTCTGAACCTCATCCCCGGAAGCGTCATGTCAGGAGACCGCACGTGGTTCACGATCGGACTCATCGTCGGCGTGGTCGGCATCGTCCTGGTCGTGCTCGGCATCCGCCGATCCAAGCGCTGAGAGCGGCGCTGCTGATTATGCCTGCATCGCGCCGATGATCAGGCCCATCACGGTGAACGACACGACGTTGTAGCTCGCGTTGATCAGAAACAGGCGGATGCTGCGGCGCTCGAACAGGTAGTTGATGCCGAATGCGGCGGCAACCCAGGTCAGGCCAGCGGCCAGTCCGGCAAACAAGCCGAACGCCGCTCCCCCGGCACCGATAAACGCGGCGAGGCTTGCGGCCATCACGACGGCGAGCAGAAACGAGCCGACGAAGATGCGCACCATCCCCGTCTTCAGCTGCTCGTCGGTGACACCGGCGGCACGCTGCCACGGTTTGGCGAACAGCAGCGAGTACCAGAGGCCGCCGATGACGAAGGCAGAGATGGCGGCGAGCAGCACGGCAAGCCAGTTGATGGAGAGCTCCACGGGGGTTCCTTTCGGGTCAGAATCCCGTGAAATCTATTCGCCGCGGGCGCCGGTGGCTTGGAGAAAATGTCCCTCCGGCAATCCCGGCGCTTCCATCGGAACGAACGATGGGTACTCGGGTCCGAACCGGCGCATCGCGTCGAGGTATTCGCTGGGCGTGAACCCCGTGAACTCGCGGAATGCCCGCACGAAATGGGCCTGGTCGTAGTAGTCGGTTGCGCTGACGAGCTCGCTCCAGCGGGGCATTTCGCCGGCCATCGGAAGGTCGCTGATGAAGCGGTGGAAACGGCAGAGATTCGCGAAGGCTTTCGGTGTCAGGCCGACATGGCGACGAAACGTGGCGATCAGCGTTTTGTGACTCACGCCGCAGCGCTCGGCGACGTCAGCGATCGGTAACCCCGGTTGCTCTTGGATGAGTCGGCAGGCGGCGAGGGCAACCTGGTCGGCCTCGAAGTCGGGACGCAGCATTGCACGCAGTGAGTCCTCCAGCGCGTCGAGGGCTTCCTCCGCCGACCGGGTTGCGATGCCGCGCTCTCGCAACTCCCCGCCGCCTGCGAGAACCGCCGCGGCATCCTGCACCACATCGGTGAGCTCGAGGGGCGGCGTCGAGGTGAAGGCGGCGATGCCGAACGGCGCGAACTCGGCACCCATGTTGCGGATCTCGTCGGGGTTCTCGATCACGAGGTAGCGGGTCAGCAGCCCCGACAGAAATCCCGATGCGAACGGCAGGTTCACGGGCTCGCCGCCCCGCGCAACCAGGCTGTACGGCTCGGAGAGATTCACGATGAGATGCACGATCGGCATCGGCAGGATCTTTTCTAAGCGGCGTGGACGCGGGCCGCCGTAGTACCAGACGTTCGTGACCCACGGCTGCAGGTCTGGCGCCGCAGGGCGCCCGAGGTATCCCATGGTCGGATCGCTCTCGTTCGCCATGCTCTCGCCTCCTCGGATGCGCATCACGCTATCGCGTGACTTCCCCGCCTTATGCGCCTAGGCTCCGCCATGGGACGTACGTCGCGGTCGTGACGAGTTGCCCAAACAACCGAAAATTGCGCCACGGCCCAACGCGGAACGTCCTTGGACGGGGGCCCGATGCGTTTGGCTTCGGGTGCTTTCGCGGCAGTCGCTGCTCTGGTCGGCGGGCTGATCTTTTCGGCGGTCGCTCCGCCGACGACCGCGCAAGCTGATCCGCCCACCGGCGGATCGGTCATCGTCAACGAGAGTTTCACCGGTGCGACGGTGCCAGACACCGCGTGGACCGGCCTAGGTACGACGTGCCTGACAGGTGCTCCCGCCGCGTCCGTCCCCAGCCCCACAATCAACAATTGCGATTCCGCGCGAGCGGGGCCGGTGCCGGCGATCGGCGTTACTCCCGGCTATCTACAGCTCACCGACGCGTCGACGTTCAAGGTGGGATCGATCCTGTACAACCGCGCCATTCCGGCTTCGGCTGGGATCTCGGTGGTATTCGAGCAGTACCAATACGGCGGGAACGGCGCCGATGGAATCGGGTTCTTCCTCGTCGACGGGGCCACGAACTTGACCGTCGCAGGCGGCAACGGCGGCAGTCTCGGATACACGCAGCGGTCCGGAGTCGACGGAATCCGCGGGGGCTACATCGGTGTCGGGCTGGACGTATTCGGCAATTTCTACGCCGACGGCGAAGGCAAAGGGCAGAACTGCCCAGCCGGACAGCGGGCGCCGAGCGTGGGGACGGGCCCAATCGCCCCCAACGTTGTGACCCTTCGCGGGCCGGGCAGCGGACGCAATGGGTACTGCTACCAGGCGTCGACGACGAATCCCGCCAGTGACCCGCACAAGCCGACGTCGACTCTCCCCGGCAGTCTGCGCGCGCCGAACGGGACAACCAACCCGGCAGTCGCACGAAGACTGGTCAACGTACAGGTCACGCCAGCGCCCAATGCCCGGGTGATCGTGCAGATCGACTTCGGCACCGGCAACGGCTGGCAGGAGGTCCTGAATCGGCCAGCGCCGGCCAACGCCCCGAGTACCTACAAGTTCGGATTCACCGGCGCGACCGGCAGCGTGACCGATGTGCATCTTCTGCGCAATGTGGTGGTACAGACGATCGAGCCGCTGACCGACCTGCAGATCACGAAGCAGGTCGATCTGAGCGGGGTCGCGCTTCCCGCCGTCGTCAGCGCCGGTACCACCATTTCTTACCAATATGTGGTCACCAATGCGGGGCTCGAGCAGGTCGACACACTCTCGGTTTCCGATGACAAGATCGCCGCGGTGACGTGTGCGGCCACGACGCTTCCACCGGCGCCCGATCCAGCTGCATCGACGGTGTGTCGAGGCACCTACACCGTCACTCCGGCCGACGTCACCTCAGGATCGGTCACGAACGTCGCCCAAGCGACGGCCGTCGATCCTGGCAACGCAACGGTCACCTCGAATCAAGACACGGCCACCGTTCCTCTGGTCTCAAGGCTCACACTCACGAAGTCTGCCGTCACCGCCGCGCCATACGCCGTCGGGCAGCAGGTGACGTACAACTACACGGTCACCAATTCAGGTGGATCGACCGTGTCGAACATTGCGGTCAAGGACAGTCGGACGGCCGCCGGCACCGTCACGTGTGATCGTACGAACGTCGATCCGGGGCAGGTGGCGACGTGCGCGATGACGACCTCGGTTCTCGCCGGGCAATTGGCGGCCAACGGGAGCCTGCGCAATACGGCCCTGGCCACGGGCCAGACGCCCCTCGGACAACAGGTCACGTCGAACCAAGCTCAGGCAACCATCCAAGTCGGAACCGATGTTCGCGTCACCAAGAGCGTGGACGACACGGCTCCGCTGGTCGGGCAGCAGGTGACGTTCACGGTGACCGGAACCAATGACGGGCCGGGCCTGGCCAATGACGTCGTGATTAATGACCTGCTTCCCACTGGCCTGGACCTGATCTCGGCGACGACCTCGTCGGGCACCTACGACTCCGCCACCGGCAACTGGACTATTCCCACTCTGCCGTTGGGGTCGCCGACGCAGCCCGCCACCCTGACGGTTGTGGCGACGGTCAATACCGCCGCCGTGATCACCAACGCCGCCACGCTCACCGCACTCCGGCAACCCGACACGAACCCGGCGAACAACACCGCGTCGGTGACCCTGAATCCAGTCGTGCCGACAACCGATGTCGCCGTGAACGTCTTCGTCGACTCACCGACAGTTCGTGTCGGCCAAACCGCGATCTTCACCATCTCGGCGACCAACAATGGGCCGCAGCCCGCGACCAATGTCACCGTCGGGGATCCTCTGCCGAGCCTGCTGCAGTTCGTATCAACCGATGGCGCGTACGACGCGGCGACTGGTGTCTGGACCGTGGGAACCCTCGCGGTCGGGCAGACGGTATCGGTTAATGTCACAGTCCGGGCGACTGCCGTCGGTTCATTCCAGAACACTGCGGGTCTTGCGACCGTGTCACCACAGGACGTCAATCAGTCCAACGATGTCGACAGCACCAACCTCGCCGTCACAGCGCTGCTCGCGGATCTGCAACTCGTGAAGTCGATCTCATCAGGTGTCGACTCCATCACCGTCGGAGACTTCGTCACCTACTCGGTCACGGTGACCAACGCTGGTCCAGATACCGTTGCTGACGTCATCGTCGCCGAAACCCGGGTCCCAGGCCTCACCATCCAGATTCAAGACTTCTCGGCAACCAACCCCACGCAGGGCACCGTCGATCCGACCGACCTCACCTGGAGTGTCGGCTCGCTGGCACCGGGCGCATCCGCGACCATCGTCGTCCGGGTCGAAGTTCTCACCGTCGGGACGAAAGTCAACGCAGCGACCGTGAGCTCCGCTTCAGCTGACGACCCAGACCTCAGTAACAACACCGACATCGCGTCTTTCGGCGCCGGACCGACGCAGCTGGACGTCGGCGTGACCAAGACCCGGATCGGACCGGGGCAGGTGTTCCTGGGGCGGACAGTGACCTTCAGCATCGACGTGACCAACAACGGTCCGGCGGGAGCCACTCAGGTCACGGTCTACGATCCCCTCCCCGCGGGGTTGGAATACGCCTCCTCGACGGCCACCGCGGGCACCTTCGATCCCGCCACCGCCCTCTGGACACTTGCCGCACTTCCGAGCGGTCAGACCGAAACGCTCACCCTGACAGCGACAGCCACCGCGGCCGGTGCGGCCACCAACACAGCGTCCCTGCAGTCGCTCGACCAGGCCGACACCGATCCGGCCAACAACTCCGCCGCCGCATCCGTCGACGTGGTCGTGCGCGCCGACCTCAGCATCACGAAGACTGTCTCACCCGCCGTCGCCCAGCCAGGCGATACCGCCACCTACACGGTGGTGGTGACCAACGACGGCCCGAACGATGCAGAAGATGTCCAGGCCGTCGACCCGGTGCGGATCGAGGCCACACTCACGAGCGCTACGGCCAGCCAGGGGTCTTTCGACGTGGCCGCCCGCTTGTGGGACGTGGGAACCCTGGCCTCTGGGGACAGCGCAACCCTCTCGGTGACCGTCCTTATCACCCGCGCCGGCACCTACTTAAACACCGTCGTCATCTCGCAGAGCAGCGTGCCCGACCCTGACCTGGCCGACAATCAGGCCTATGCGGTCATCGAGATCCCCGCAGCCGACCTCAGGGTCACCAAGTCGGTGGACGACAACACGCCCGACGTGGGCCAGCGCGTCACCTTCACGATCTCCGCAAGCAACATGGGTCCCGATCCGACGACGTCGGCTGCGATCGATGACATGCTGCCGGCCAGCCTGACCTACGTCAGCAGTGTCGCGTCGACGGGCGCGTTTGACGCACGGACTGGCAGGTGGAGCATCGGTGCCCTCATCGTGAACGGTCCCGTCGAGACCCTGACAATTGTCGCGCAAGCCACATCGCCCGGACCTGCTGTGAATGCGGCGCACATCGACTCGGCGTTCCCGTTCGACCCCGATCAGGCAAACAACACGGCCTCGGTTGCACTGTTCATGCGTGGCGCAAATTCGCCCAACAGCTTGTCGATGACCGGAATGTCAGCGGTGCTCACGATCATCGCATCGGCCGTCCTGCTCGGGCTCGGCACGGTCGCTCTACTTGCGCGTCGTCGTCGAGCCTGGCTCGACTGAATTTGTCGGGCTGACAGGATGTGAACCTGCGACTGCCTGACCCCAGGGGAGGGCGCTCACACGGCCTCGCGGGTTTTTGTCCTGCACCACTCCAAGCCGCCTACGCGGCTTCAATGCTCCGCAGCAATTGCTCGACGCGCATGAAGCCGCCAGAGTCGCCACTAGGGGCGGAGCCCGCGGCGACGATGAAGGATTTCTTGAAATAGAAGAAGCCGACGAAGACATCGCGTCGGTCTCCACGAATGGACGCGAACGCTCTTGGCGTGGTTCCACCCCCGGTCAGCACGGACAGGCTCTCGGAATTAGCCATTCCCAGTCCCTTCGCCCACTCACGAACGTCCGCGGTTCTGACTTCGGCAGGCGGGTCCTTCTTTGTTCGGGCCGGGTAGACAACGACGTCGATTCGCAGCTCGCCATCATCGCCGGAGCTGAGTGTGTACTCGCGTCCATCGACGGACGTTGATCCCCAGCTCTCGGGAAGCTCAATCTGGAATGCGTCGGGTACATCGATGTATGGCAACGGTGTCTCCCGGTCC
>JBDTQN010000025.1:0-17919 GCA_039932215.1 Pseudolysinimonas sp.
GCGCCGACGAAGTTCTGTTGTGAGGCCCGCCCGAAGGGCGGACATGAGCACTAAACGAAGAGGTTCGCTCGCTCGAGGTCTTCGGCGAAGTCGATCTCGACCGCGTACAGGTCGGAGATATCGACCGGCTCGAACCGCACCTTGTCGGTGCCGATCGCGAGCTCGATGCCGCGCTCGAAGTAGTCCTGGTCGCCGACCTTCGCGAGCTGACGCACGAGCGCCGCTTTGTCGCGGCTGCTGACGAAGTTGATGCCGACCGCCTCGCCGAGGCCACCGGCCACCGTCTTCGAGAGCTCGTCGATGAAGCCCTCGGCGTCGGTCGTGTACTTGACCTCTTCGTCGCTCACCTTGGCGGTGTTGACGCTGACGAAGCTGCGGTCCGCTGCGACGAGGTCGCCGGCGCGCACCAGCGCCTCGGGATCGAACACGACGTCGCCGTTCATCCAGAGCACGCCGCCGTCTTTCGACGCCTGCAGGGCACGGAGGAGGCTCTTCGACGTGTTGGTCTGGTCGTACTGCTCGTTGTAGACGAAGTCGGCGTGCGGGAACGCCTCGATGATGTGCTCGAGCTTGTAGCCGACGACGATGGTCACGTTGACGTCGTTGCCGAACGCCTGGTGGATGTTGTCGAACTGCTGCTGCATGATGGTGCGGCCGTCGCCGAGTTCGGTGAGCGGCTTCGGCAGCGAACGCCCGAGGCGGCTCCCCATGCCGGCGGCGAGGATCACGATCTGCGTGGTCATCGTGGATGTCTCCTTGTGTCTCGTGGCCGTCGCGTTCGGGGGAGTTCACCCGGTGTTCACGAACAGGCCGATATCAGGACACATCGTTGTGCTTCCCCGAGTTTACGGATCGGAGCCGTGGAAGCCCATGAAACGCCGAATCCGTTCTCCTTTCGTGATATCTGCAACCTGAGTGCTTTTCGACCCTCTCCCCCTTGATACGGTGGACCCCGTGGATTCCGAGCCCGATAGCCCGACGCCGCCGCGCCGGGGCCCCCAGGGCGGCTCAAATTCCGCGCGCGGAGGGTCATCCGGCAAGAAATCGGGTCGTCAGGGCCCGAAGAAGCCGGGATCCGGCCCCCGCAAGCCGACGTCAGGCTCCGCATCGCGGAGCACCACAAAGACCCCCGCGAGGCCCCCTGTGAAGTCCGCCCCTGTCGTTGACGAGGCAGCCCTCGACGAGGCAGTCCTCGACGAGGCCGTCGACGAGACCGACGTCGAGGCAGAGGTCGAGACGATCGAGCCGCCGGTGAAGACTGCCCCGTCCGGTCCGTCGTCGGGCCCGTCGTTCCGCCTGAACTTCTCGCCGATCAGCAAGCCCAGCCTCGGCCGGTTCTCTGACGGCAAGCACCACACGGTGGCCGAGGTCGCCGACGAGATCGAGGCCGAGGATGCGGCGGAGGCTCTCGCAGACGAGGTCGCCGACGACGAGGTCGAGACCGACATCGAGGAGCCCGAGGTCGAGGAGGCCGAGCCCGAGGCAGAACCTGAGCCTGAGCCTGAGCCTGAGCCTGAGGAAGCCGAGCCCGAGCCCGAGGCAGAATCTGAGCCGGAGGCGCTCGCGGAGCCGGAGCCGGAGCCCGAGCCGGAGCCGGAGCCGGAACTCGCCGACGAGCCCGAACCCGAACCTGAACCCGAACCTGCACCGACCTCGACATCGGGCCGCTGGTCCACGGCCGCAAGCCGCTCCGCTCCCCGCGTGACGAGCGCTGCCCCCAAGGCCCTCGCATCCGATGTTGCTCTGTCGGTGCGCAACCTGACCAAGCGTTTCGGCCGCACCACCGCCGTCGACTCGGCCGACCTTGAGATCAAGACGGGGTCGTTCTACGGCTTCGTCGGCCCGAACGGTGCGGGCAAGACCACCACGCTCGCGATGGTCACCGGCCTGCTGCGCCCCGATTCCGGCGTCGTCAAGGTCTACGGAGCCGACGTCTGGCGCAACGCCGGCGTCGCCAAGCGCATGCTCGGCGTCCTCCCCGACCACCTCCGCCTATTCGACCGCCTGACGGGCGCGGAGTACCTGCACCACGCGGCCGGCCTGCGCGGCCTCGACCGCGACACCACGCTCCGCCGCACCGCCGACCTGGTCAACGCGTTCGGCCTCGAGCACTCGCTGCACCGCTTCGTGTCGGACTATTCCGCGGGCATGGTGAAGAAGATCGCGATCGCGGCGGCCATGATCCACTCGCCCCGGCTGCTCGTACTCGACGAGCCGTTCGAGTCGGTCGACCCGGTTTCTGCCCAGCTGGTCATCGACATCCTGCAGAAGTTCACCGCCGCAGGCGGCACTGTGCTGCTCTCGAGCCACTCGATGCACCTGATTCAGCGCATCTGCGACTCCGTCGCGATCATCGCCGACGGCCGGATGCTGGCCAGCGGCACTCTCGACGAGGTGCTGGGCGAGCAGTCCCTCGAGGATCGATTCGTGGAACTGGCCGGTGGGGCCTCTGCGGTGGAGGGCATGGAGTGGTTGCACAGCTACTCCGACTGAAGCTGCGGCTCTTCGCCAACGGTTTCCGTCGTCCGCTCGGACGCGTGATCCTCAGCGGCCTCGGACTCGCCATCGCGGTCGGTGTCGTGATCCTCGTGACCACGGGCGCCGGCGTGCTGCACGACCTCGATGACGCCTTCGTGCGCCGAGTGGTCGTGATCACCGGCTCGTTCTTCAGCCTGGCCGCGTTCATGCTGCCATTCATGCTGGTGCGCCACGAACTGCTCGACCCCCGCGGCCTCCGCTCGTTCCGGGTGCGGTGGGGCACCATCGCGGTCACGCTGCTGGTGCTCTCGATCGTGGGGCCGTCGCTGCTCATCGCACCGATCGCGTGGTCGCCGACCTGGATCTGGGACCACCCCGAGGCGTTGCGCATCGCGCAGATCGCGGCACCGATCCTGTTCCTGCAGGGTCTGCTGTCAGTGCGACTCGGCGTCGCCGCAGGTGCCGCGCTCGCGAACCGGGAGCGCTGGAGCCGCCGGGTGCGCTGGATCGGCACTCCCATCCTCATCATCGCCCTGGTACCGGTGATCGCCGCGATCCTGCCGCGACTGGCCCCGTTGCCGGCCGGCTCGGGCCGCCTCTTCTTCGTCGGGCTGATCAAGCTGACGAGCTACGTGCACACCGAGCAGATCGCGCAGGCGCTGCAGTGGACGCCGCTGGGCGCACTCTGGGCGGCCCCGACGTTCGCGGTATTCCGCCAGCCGCAGTTCGGCATGGATGCCATCCGAATCGGTGTGGTCACCGCACTCGTGCTGCTGGTGCTGTGGTTCGTCGCTGTTCGGATGGTGTTCCGGCCGACCCGTCGCATCCCGGCCGAGCGGCGCGGCGGCGTGCCCGGATGGTTCCGGCGGCTGCCCTCGACGCCCACCGGCGCGATCGCGGCCCGCAGCGTCACCTACTGGATCCGCGACCCGCGCTACCGCGCCGTGCTGGGGTTCCTGCCGTTCATCCCGATCGTGGTGATTCTCGCCGGGCAGATCGGCGGGATCCCGCTCGCCTGGTCGGCGCTCCTGCCCCTGCCGCTGATGCTGATCCTGGTGGCCGTCTCGACCACCCACAACGACATCGCCTACGACTCCACGGCCGTGTGGACGCACGTCGCCGCCCAGACACAGGGTGTGCACGACCGCCTCGGGCGCCTGTTCCCCCCGCTTGCACTCGGCGGCATCCTGCTCGTCGTCGGCACTCCACTGTCGGTGTGGGGGCACGGCGATCCGCAGATCGTGCCCGTCGTGCTCGGAGTCGGCCTCGCGCTGCTGCTCGGTGGCGCGGGAGTCTCCAGCGGAATCTCTGCCCAGATGCCGTACGCGGCGCCGAGGCCAGGCGACCCGGCCTTCCAGCAGCCGCAGGTGCAGGGCAGCACCGGCTCGGGTGCACAGGCACTCGCCCTGCTCGCGACCGTCATCGTCGGCGCCCCGGCCATCTTCGCCGGAGTGATGTGGTTGATCGACCCGAGCGTGCCGTGGAACTGGATCTCGCTGCTGCTGGGCGTGCAGGCCGGGCTGATCGCGCTGTTCATCGGCATCCGTGCCGGTGGCTCGGTCTTCGACCGTCGCGGGCCTGAATTGCTGGCCTTCACCATGCGACACTAGGTGTCATGAGCGACCCGAACACGGGCGGCGGTACCGACGTCCTCGACCAGGAACTCGAAGAGCTACTCAACCAAGAGCAGCTCGAAGATGGCGACCACGAGCGGTTCTCGCACTACGTGCAGAAAGACAAGATCATGGAGTCGGCGTTGACCGGCAAACCGGTGATCGCGCTGTGCGGCAAGGTGTGGGTTCCCGGCCGCGACCCCGAGAAGTTTCCGGTCTGCCCCGACTGCAAGAAGATCTACGACAAGCTGAAGTAGCCCTACAGGTAGCGCGTGGGCAGCACGGGTTCGCCGCGCGCCAGCGAGAACGCCTCGGGCGGCAGCTCGGCGATGGCGGCGGCGTGGTGGTCGCGGGCTGCGGCGACACCGGCGGGCCCGGTGAACTCCGGCAGCGGTTCGCCGTCGACGATGAGATCGGTCAGCAGGGCACGGCCGGCGTCAGCCGCGACGGGCGGATCCTCGACCCAGATGTCTTCTGACCGGGCGACGCCCGACTCGAGTGCCCGCACGGGCTGCTTGCGGCCCCCGACGGTCGCCTTGCCTTCTGAGGTCTTTCCGACCGGCAGCCATCCGCCGTCGTCATCGAGGTGCGCAACCAGCTTGTAGACCATGCCGGCGGCGGGGGCGCCGGAGCCGGTCACCAGCGAGGTGCCCACGCCATACGAGTCGACCGGCGCCGATCTGAGGGATGCGATGGCGTGCTCATCGAGGTCATTGGTCACCGTGATGCGCGTCGTCGTCGCCCCGAGCGCGTCGAGTTGCGCGCGCACCTCGCGCACCACCACACCCAGGTCTCCGGAGTCGATGCGCACCGCCCCGAGTTCGGTGCCGGCCACCTTCACGGCCGTCGCGACGCCCTCGGTGATGTCGTAGGTATCCACCAGCAACGTCGTGCCGGTGCCCATCGCGGCGACCTGGGCGGCGAACGCCTCTTCTTCGGTGTCGTGCAAGAGGGTGAACGAGTGGGCCGCTGTGCCCATCGTGGGAACGCCCCAGGTGCGGCCCGCCTCGAGGTTCGAGGTCGCTGAGAACCCGGCGATGTACGCGGCACGGGCCGCGGCGATGGCCGACCGCTCGCCCGTGCGGCGCGACCCCATCTCGGCCAGCGGCCGGCCGTCCGCCGCCGCCGCCATGCTGGCCGCGGCCGACGCGACCGCGGAGTCGTAGTTGAGCACGCTGAGCGCGATCGTCTCGAGCACGACCGCCTCGGCGAACGATCCCTCGACGACGAGCAGCGGCGATCCCGGGAAGTACAGCTCGCCCTCGCGATAACCGCGGATGCGTCCCGAGAACCGGTACGCCTCGAGCCAGTCGAGGGTGTCGGCGGCGACGACCTTCTCGCGTTTCAGGAACGCGAGCTCGTCGGGCCCGAACCTGAAGTCGCGGATCAGTTCGAGCAGGCGCCCCGTTCCGGCGACCACGCCGTACCGCCGCCCGGTCGGAAGTCTGCGTGCGAACAGCTCGAACACGCTGGTGCGTAGCGCCCGCCCGTCACGGAGGGCGGCATCCACCATGGTGAGCTCGTACCGGTCGGTGAGGAGCGCCGTCGACATGGGTCGAGCCTACCGACGCCGGTAAGCTCGAGGATCGTGGATGCCGCAGCGCCTGACCTCGACGCGACGGCCGCCCCGATCGGCGTCTTCGACAGCGGCGTCGGCGGTCTCACCGTGGCCCGCGCGATCCTCGACCAGCTGCCGAACGAGTCGATCCTCTACGTCGGCGACACCGCTCACAGCCCTTACGGCCCGAAGCCGATCGCCGAGGTGCGCGCCTACGCGCTCGAGGTGCTCGATGACCTGGTCGCGCAGGGCGTGAAGGCTCTCGTGATCGCCTGCAACACCGCCAGTGCCGCGATGCTGCGCGATGCACGCGAGCGGTACACGGCGGCGAGCGGCATCCCGGTCGTCGAGGTGATCCAGCCCGCGGTGCGTGCGGCGGTGCGCAGCACGCGCAACGGCCGGGTCGGTGTCATCGGCACGGCCGGAACCATCCAGAGCCGCGCGTACGACGACGCATTCGCCGCGGCCGACAGCCTCGAGCTTTTCACCGCAGCGTGCCCGCGCTTCGTCGAATTCGTCGAGGCGGGGGTGACCAGTGGCGACGAGCTGCTCTCGGTCGCCGCGGGGTATCTGGCACCCCTGCAGCAGGCCGGTATCGACACCCTCGTTCTCGGCTGCACGCACTACCCCCTCATGTCGGCAGCGATCCAGTACGTCATCGGGCAGGATGTGCGGCTCGTCTCGAGCGCAGAAGAGACGGCTGCCGACGTCTACCGCACCCTCGTGTCGCATGGACTCCAGCGGCAGGCGACGACTCCGCCGCAGCACCGCTTCGAGTCGACCGGCGACGACGAGCAGGCGTTCCGCGCGCTCGCGCACCGGTTCCTCGGACCCGAGGTGCGGCACGTCGAACCGTTTCCCACCGGCACCATCCAGATCGCGAACTAGAGGACCCTCATGACCAGAGCCGACGGCCGCGCCGCGGACCAGCTGCGCCCCATCACCATCGAACGCGGCTGGAGCGCCCAGGCCGAGGGCAGCGCCCTCATCAGCTTCGGCAATACTCGAGTGCTGTGCACCGCGAGCTTCACCAACGGCGTGCCGCGCTGGCTCACCGGCAAAGGCAAGGGCTGGGTCACGGCCGAGTACGGGATGCTGCCGCGTTCGACCAATGACCGCATGGATCGCGAAAGCGTGAAGGGCAAGGTCGGGGGGCGCACGCACGAGATCTCGCGCCTGATCGGCCGCTCGCTGCGCGCCATCATCGACACGAAGGCGCTGGGCGAGAACACCATCGTCATCGACTGCGACGTTCTGCAGGCCGACGGCGGTACTCGCACGGCCGCGATCAGCGGCGCCTACGTCGCCCTGGTCGACGCGATCGAGTGGGGCCGCGAGAAGGGCTTCATCGGCAAGAACGCGAAGGCGCTGCACGACTCGATCGCCGCGATCAGTGTGGGCATCATCGACGGTGAGCCGATGCTCGATCTGATGTACACCGAAGACTCTCGCGCCGAGACGGACATGAACGTCGTCGTCACCGGGCGCGGGCTGTTCGTCGAGGTGCAGGGCACCGCCGAGGGCGCCCCCTTCGACCGCACCGAACTGAACAACCTGCTCGACCTGGCGCTCGGAGGCACCGAGACACTGGCCAAGCTGCAGGCCGAGGCGCTGAGCCCGAGCACTCCACAGTGACCACGTTCGTGCTGGCCACGCACAACGCCCACAAGGTGGACGAGCTGCGGCGCATCCTCGGCGAGCGACTCGGCCCGCACGAAATGATCGCGTACGACGGTCCCGAGCCGGTCGAAGACGGCGGCACTTTCGCCGAGAACGCGCTGATCAAGGCGCGGGCTGCTGCCGCGCACACAGGTCTCCCGGCACTCGCTGACGACTCGGGTATCTCGGTCGCCGCGCTGGGCGGCGCCCCTGGCATCCACTCGGCTCGTTTCGCGGGAACCCGCGTCGACGCGGACAACGTCGCGCACCTGCTGCGCGAACTCGACGGGGTCGCGGACCGTACCGCGACCTTCGACTGCGCCGCGGCGCTTGTCGATCGTGACTACGAGCACGTGGAACTGGGCGTCTGGCCCGGCTGGGTACTCGAGGCAGCCGAGGGCGAGAACGGGTTCGGGTACGACCCGATCTTCCGGCCCGAGGGGCTCGAGGTCGCGTCTGCCCGGCTGACCCCCGATGAGAAGAACGCGATCAGCCATCGGGCACGCGCGTTCGGTGCGCTGGTCGAAGTCATCAGGACGCGTTTCGGTTAACCGAATACCCTGGATGACATGGGCCACGATCACGCGCACGGTGCGGGATCGAATCGCGCCCGCCTCGCGATCGCGCTGGGGATCGTCGCGCTGGTGCTGGTGGCCGAGATCGTCGGAGCCGCCCTGTCGGGCTCACTCGCGCTGCTCGCCGACGCCGGCCACATGGCGAGCGATGCGATCGGGCTGACCGTCGCCCTCGTCGCGTCAGTGGTCGCGGCACGGCCCGCCACCGACCGGCACACATTCGGGTTCCAGCGCGTCGAGGTGCTTGCGGCGCTGTTCAACGGTGTGCTGCTCGCCGTGATCGCGGCGTCCGTGGCAGTCGAGGGCATCCGGCGGCTGCTTGATCCGGTTCAGCCGAACGTTCAGGCGGTGCCCCTGTTGGTGATCGCGGGAGTCGGTCTGCTCGCGAATGTCGTCGCGATGCTGGTGCTGCGCGGCGGCGACCGCACCTCGCTCAACATGCGCGGCGCCTACCTCGAGGTTCTCGGAGATCTGCTGGGTTCGATCGCCGCGCTGGTGGCCGGTGCCGTGATTCTGCTCACCGGGTTCGCGAAGGCGGATGCGATTGCGTCATTGGCGATCGCGGCGCTGATCGTGCCGCGCGCATTTGTTCTGCTGCGCGATGTGGTTCGGGTGCTGACCGAGTCGACACCGCGCGGGACGGATGTCGAGGAGATCCGCAGCCACCTGCTCGAGACGCCCGGTGTGGTGGCGGTGCACGACGTGCACGTGTGGGCGATCACCTCGGGGCAGCCCGTGTTCACCGCTCACGTCGAGTGCGACGCAGACGTCTTCGAGCGCGGCGACACCGGGCCGATGCTCGACAAGCTCGGCGAGTGCCTGCGCGGGCACTTCGACGTCGAGCATTCGACGTTCCAACTCGAGCCGGCAGGCCGTGCCGACAACGAAGAGCACGCTCATCGCTAGGCCGGAGCTGTCGGGCCGCGCCGTCGAGGACTACCTCAAGGTCATCTACGGCCACACCGAGTGGCAGCCCGAACCGATCACGCCGTCGCAGTTGGCCGCTCGGCTCGGCCTGGCGCCGAGCACGGTCACCGAGATGGTCAAGAAGCTGGTCGCGGCGGGGCACGTCGCGCATGCGCCGTACGGTGCTGTTCAGCTCACGCCCGGAGGCCGCGCTGAGGCGTTGCGCATGGTGCGGCGCCACCGGCTGGTCGAGACGTGGCTGGTGCGCCGGTACGGCTACGGCTGGGACGAGGTGCACGACGAGGCCGAGGTGCTCGAGCACGCGCTGAGCGACCGGCTGCTGGATGAGATCGACGAGCAGCTCGGCCACCCGAAGCGGGATCCTCACGGCGACCCGATTCCCGCGAGCGACGGCTCGGTCAGCCGCCCCGATGCGGTGCCGCTCAGCCAGCTCGCCGCGGGGGAGCGCGGGAAGGTCGCGCGAGTGAGCGATCGGGATGCCACGGTGCTGCAGGCGATCGACGCGGCCGGGCTGACCCTCGACTCTGAGGTCGCACCGGGCCAGCTCTCGGCCGAGGTGGCCGCCGCGGTCTGGGTTGTGCGCATCGACTCGTGATGCGCTAGTTTCGGTGCACCGAAGAATTTCGGTCGACCGAAAGAGAGCATGACCACGTCGACGACGACCCCCCTTGCGCCCGCGCCGCGCAAGCGCACCCTGCTGCCGCTGCTCGGGCCCGCGATGGTCGCCGGGGTCGCCTACCTCGATCCCGGCAATGTGGCGAGCAATGCGAGCGCCGGCGCCGCCTACGGCTACCTGCTGGTCTGGGTCGTGGTCGTCGCGAACGGGATGGCATGGCTCATCCAGTACCTCTCGGCGAAGCTGGGGCTCACCACTGGCGAAAGCTTGCCGGGCCTGCTCGGCAAGAGGCTGACGAAGCGCCCCGCGCGATACGCGTTCTGGGTTCAGGCGGAGCTCGTCGCCATGGCCACCGATGTCGCGGAGGTGCTGGGCGGGGCGATCGCGCTGAATCTGCTCTTCGACCTTCCCCTCCTCGTCGGTGGCATCATCACCGGCACCGTGTCGATGCTTCTGCTCGTGCTGCACAGTCGCCGTGGTTCTCGCTCCTTCGAATCTGTCGTCATCGGTCTGGTCGCGATCATCGCCATCGGCTTCTGCGCGGGGATCTTCTTCGCTCCGCTCGATCCGGTCGCCGCGATCGGCGGACTGGTACCGCGCTTCGCCGACTCGGGATCGGTGCTGCTCGCGGCATCCATCATGGGCGCCACGGTCATGCCGCACGCCATCTACGCCCACTCGGCGTTGACGCGCGACCGCTTCGGCCGTGTGGAGGAGGGGAGCGAGCGGCGCCGTGTGCTGCGCGCCACCCGCATCGACGTCACGGTCGCACTCGCCATCGCCGGCACGGTCAACGTCGCGATCCTGCTGCTCGCGGCCGCGACCTTGCAGGGCGTCGAAGGAACCAACACGCTCGAGGGAGCACACGCCGCGATCGGCGCGGCCCTGGGCCCCGTCATCGCAACCCTGTTCGCGATCGGCCTGCTGGCATCCGGACTCGCGTCGACCTCGGTGGGTGCCTACGCGGGCGCCGAGATCATGCGCGGTCTGTTGCACGTCGACATCCCGCTGCTGGTGCGGCGCATCATCACGCTGGTGCCTGCGCTGATCGTGTTGATCATCGGCTTCGACCCCACGCTCGCTCTGGTGCTGAGCCAGGTGGTGCTGAGTTTCGGCATCCCGTTCGCGCTCATCCCGCTGGTGCGGTTGACCTCGCTGCGCGAACTGCTGGGTGAGTCGGCGAACCGTTGGTGGACCACCCTGCTCGCCTGCGTCGCTGCTGTGCTGCTGATCTCGCTCAACGCGACGCTGCTCGTACTCGTCGTCACGGGCGGTTAGCGCACAACGTAAAGACGGCACCTTCGCTCGGGATCAGGTTCGAGCAGAAGGTGCCGTCTGGGACGCTTGCGCGCCGGCGGTAACCAGCCGCCGGAATCGACATTATGTGCGCGCTAACATGCGCGGAAGTAGACCGCTCAGTCTATTTGAGCGATTCCGTGGCCCCCGTTCTGGGCCCTATCACCCGCCGGTCACCCGGCGTACGGTGACGTTCCTCGAAGCGCAACGGTGCGTTCGGCGGCAGCAGGATCAGGGGAAGTCGACCGCACCGTTCGCTCCGACAGCGCAGCCATTCGGGGGTTCTCCCCAAGGTCACTCAGAGCAACCACCGGGTACGCTCAGGGGAACCGTTTGGAGCCTGTGCCGATGAATTTCCTCCCCGCCGTCATCAGTGGGTTTTCGCCGATCGACCCGCACGCGATCATCGTTGCCGCGGGCCCCTGGGCTCTGCTGGTGGTCTGCCTGATCATCTTCTCGGAGACGGGGCTGCTCGTCGGGTTCATCCTGCCGGGTGACACCCTGCTGATCATCACGGGTCTGCTCACGTTCACCGGCACGATGCACGAGAGCGGCAGCGGCATCCAGATCCCCATCTACCTCGTTTGTCTAGCGATATCCGTCGCAGCGTTCCTCGGGGGAGAAGTGGGTTACCTCATCGGCCACAAGGCCGGCCCGCGCATCTTCGAGCGGCGCGAGAGCGGGTTCTTCTCGAAAGAGAACGTGATCCGCACCAACAAGTTCTTCGAGCGCTTCGGCCCGTTCGCCATCATCGCCGCGCGCTTCGTGCCGATCGTGCGCACGTTCGCCCCCGTCGCCGCGGGCGTGGGACACATGAGTTACCGGCGGTACTCCCTCTACAACGCGGTCGGCGCGGTCATCTGGGGTTCAGGGCTCACCTTCGCGGGCTTCGTGCTCGGCTACTTCACACCGGTCGCCGACTTCGTCACCGAGTACATTGACCTGATCCTGCTGGGCGCGGTCGCGATCGCCGTCATCCCGACGGCGTACCACGGGATCCGCCAGGTGCTGAAGGCGCGCAAGATGAGCCGTGAGGGCACCGATGAGCCGCTCACCGACGAAGAAGTCGTCGCGGACTACTTCGAGCAGAAGTAGAAGCGCTCAGGCGTCGCGTTCGGACTTCAGCTGCTTCTTGACCGCGCGCTCGCCGAGCACGGCGACGTAATCGTGCACCGGGCGCTGGGCGAGCGAGGTCACCTCGGCACGGACCAGCTCCTCGATGTGGGAGGGATCGGCCTCGGGGAACCTCTCGGTGAGCCGCTCGGTGACCTGCGCGATGACGGTGTCTTCGTCGAACTCTGTCGTCATGCTTTCAGGCTAACCCGCAGGGCGGATCGAATGGTGCGGAAGGTGGGGCTCGAACCCACACGCCTTGCGGCACAGGAACCTAAATCCTGCGTGTCTACCATTCCACCACTCCCGCGGGCGGTGTCAGTCTAAAGCTGCGACTCCTCCTCACGTGGACCGGGCCGTGCTCGGTGTCCACCGACTTTCAGGCCGACGATCTAGAAACGTCTAGTCTTTCTAGACTATTCTGATGGTCAGTGAGCAACTCACGCGAAGAGTCAGCAAGCAACTGCGCGCGGCTGGTTGGTTGCCCGGCCAGACAGTCGGCAGTCACACCAAGTGGCTCGGACCGAACGGAACTTCGTTCGTGCTGCCGGATGGGCATCGCACAATCAGTCCCGGCGTCTTTCGCCAACTACTCAAGGCCATGAAGGAGGACGAGTCTCGATGAAGGTCTACAGCGCGAATGTGACTCGCGACGGCAAATGGTGGATGGTCGCGATTCCCGAGCTCAACGGCCTCACCCAAGCGCGTCGGCTCTCGGAGGCCGAACTGATGGCGCGCGAGTACATCGCGGTCCAGGTCGACGTTCCGCTCGACCACGTCCACGTCGATCTCTCGGTCCAGAAGGTCGCTCAGATCGACGTCGCGGTGGCGCTCGCCGAGATCGCGAGCGATCACGTTCGCGCGGCCGCTCTAGAAGAAGACGTGCGGATGCGAACCGAGCAGTTGGCGAGGCGTCTTGCCGAAGCGAAGGTGCCGCTCCGCGATATCGGGACGCTGATGGGCGTCTCGTTCCAGCGGGCGCATCAACTCGTTTCTGCGGGCGGGCGCTAGCGCTGGTCGACGAACGCAGCGATGCGATCCAGCACCTCGTCGTCGCGGAGTGGCCGGTTGTGCCCGAGTCCCGACGTGAGCACGAGCTGCGTCGAGAGCGGGTGCGCGGCGACGAGCGCGCGCGCCTGGGCGACATCGATGACGGCGTCGTCTTCGTCGTGCAGCACCAGCCACGGGATGCCGGGGGACAGCGGCGTGCTGGTGGCCGAGAAGCGATTCCAGATGTCGTCGACGCCGCGGAACAGTCGGCGCTCGGTGCGCGCGCGAACCGCGCCCAGCATCCGGGGCGTGAGGCCGAGCGTGCCGCCGAAGCGGCTCAGCAGGTACTCGAAGTCGGCGGCGCCGTTCACCGTGACCAGCCGTGAGGTTCGGATGCCGCTGCGAATCGCGAGGGCGGCCGCGGGGGTGCCGAACGAGTGGGCGACGATCGCCTCGTAGCCGCCGGCCGGCTCGAGGTCGGCGATGATGGCCGCGTAGTCGCGCACGTCGGTGCTGCGCCCGCCGGACCGACCGTTTCCGGGAGCGTCGAACGACACGATCCGGCGGCCCGACTCCCGTAGTTCACGCACTAGCGGCGCGAATGCCGACGCCCTGCTTTGCCAGCCGTGCACGAGCAAGACGGTGCGTGATCCTGAACCCCACTCGTAGGTGGCGACGCGGTGCCCCCGCACCTGGACGAACCGCACGCGCGCGTCGTCCATCACGGGCACCTCGGTCGCATGCACCGCGACCCGGCGACCGGGCGAACGCCACAGGGCATAGGCGGCTTCGGCGGCGAGAGTGGGGGCGACGCGTTCGAGTGCGCGCACGGCGCGCGACACGGCCGGCATGGTGGACGAGATGGTGCTCATGGCGGTACTATACGAACGATCGTACGTATTGTCGAGAGCAGGTGATTCAGGATGCCAGAAGCAGCCGTTCTCGACGGCCGGCGCCAGCGCGGTGACGCCACCCGCCGGGCGATCCTGCGCCGCGCGGTCGACGAGGCATCGCTGGCAGGTCTCGACGGGCTCACCCTCGGCGGCCTCGCCGCCGACCTGGGCATCAGCAAGAGCAACGTCGCAACGCTGTTCGGATCGAAGCTCGACCTGCAGCTCGCAACGATCGAGGCGGCACGCGAGATCTTCATCGACGCGGTCATCGTGCCGGGGCTGGCCGCGCCGCACGGCCTGGGTCGGCTGTGGGCGATCGTCGATGCGTGGCTTGAGTACTCCGAGAGCCGGGTGTTCGCGGGCGGGTGCTTCTTCCGCGCGGTGACGCCCGACGCGTCAGCGAAAGACGACGCGGCGCGCGAACTGCTCGTGACGATCGACGACGAGTGGTTCCAGTTCCTTGGGCGCGCCGTGCGCGAGTCGGCGGTTGAACTGCCCGGACTCGAAGTCGAGAACGCCGATGCGCTCGCGTTCGAAATCACGGCGCTGCTCGACGCGGCGAATCTGACGTCGCTGCTGCACCGATCGAACCGGGGTTATGCGCTCGCTCGCACCAGCATCCGCAATCGCCTCGTCGGGCTGGGCGGCACGCTCGCCTGATTTCTATACCTAGCCTGGCCCCTGTGGACAGTCGCCGCGCGGCTCGTCGCCCTGCGGCACGATGGCGCGGTGACCAGCCCGATCGATGTGATCGCCGACGCCGTGCGTGAGCGCGCGCGTACCGACAGCGCCGACCTCGGGGGCAGCGCGACCCTCGTCGAGCGTTACGTGCACCACGAGGTGCGGCGCTACAGCGAGCGTGCCCTGGGCGGGGCGGTTCCCCTGCTCGCCGACGAGAGCGACGCCGCGCGGCAGGTGATCGCCGCTCTGACCGGGTTCGGGCCAATCCAGCAGTACCTCGACGATCCGGCGATCGAGGAGATCTGGATCAACGCACCCGACCGCGTGTTCGTCGCTCGAGACGGTGTCTCGCATCCGGTGCCCCTGGTGTTGAACGAGCAGCAGGTGCGCGATCTGGTCGAGCGCATGCTGCAGTCGACGGGTCGGCGGGTCGACGTCTCGACACCGTTCGTCGACGCGTCACTGCCCGACGGATCGCGCTTGCACGTCGTGATCCCCGACATCACGCGCGCGCACTGGGCTGTCAACATTCGAAAGTTCCGATCGGGGATGCGGGGGCTGGGCGAGCTGGTCCGGCTCGATTCGTTGCCGCAGCTCGCCGCCGACTTTCTCGACCTGTGTGTGCGAAGCGGCCACAACATCCTGGTCTCGGGGGCGACGCAGAGCGGCAAGACGACCCTCCTCGGCGCGCTGCTGGGGTCCGCTCCTGCGAGCGAGCGAGTCGTCACGGTCGAGGAGACCTTCGAGCTCGCACTCTCGGCACCCGACTGGGTCGGCCTGCAGTGCCGGCAGCCGAGCTTGGAGGGCACCGGGGAGGTATCGCTGCGGCGGCTGATCAAAGAGGCACTGCGCATGCGCCCCGATCGCCTCATCGTGGGGGAGGTGCGCGAGGCCGAATCGCTCGACCTGCTGATCGCGCTGAACAGCGGGTTGCCGGGCATGTGCTCGATCCACGCCAACAGCGCCCGCGACGCGCTTGCGAAGCTGGCGACCTTGCCGTTGCTCGCCGGGCGCAACATCGACTCGTCGTTCGTGCTGCCGACGGTGGCCTCGAGCATCGACCTGGTCGTGCACGCCGAACTGCAGAGTTCCGGCCACCGGCGGGTGGTCGAGATTCTGGCGCCGACAGGTCGGGTGGTGGGCGGCACCGTGGAGGCGACGCAACTGTTCGAGCTGCGCGGAGGACGACTGCAGGCGACGGGCGATACGCCGGTGCGCAGCGGCAAGTTCCGAGTAGCTGCGCTCGCAACCGAGGGGGCGGCGTGAGTCTGGCGGTGGGGCTGATGCTCGGTGTGGGGACCTTACTGATCGCCTCGTCGTGGCTGTGGCCGTCATCGGGCACGGGTGGTCGTTCCGGCTTGCTCGACCGGATGGCGGGCTGGCTCGCGCGCGCGGGCATGGATCGGGTGGCGCCCGCCGCCTTCCTTCTCGTGAGCGCCGCTGCCGGCCTTGCCGCGGGCGCCGTCGTGGTGGCGCTTGTCCCGGTGCTTGCAGTTGGAGGGGTCGCCGCCGTCGTCGCGGCTCTGGTTCCGGCCTGGGCAGTCAGCGGGCGGGCCCGGCGTCGACAACGACTCCTGCGCGCCGCCTGGCCCGATCTGGTCGACCATCTGGTGTCGGCTGTCCGTTCCGGGAAGTCCCTCGGCGATGCCGTCGCGGCACTCGGCTACATCGGTCCGTCCGAGACTCGGCCGGCATTCCGGGAGTTCGCTCGGTCAGTCACCGCGACGGGCATGCTCGGTCCGGCACTCGACGAACTGAAGCACAGGCTCGCCGACCCGGTCGCGGATCGCATCGTCGAGACCCTGCGGATGGCGCGCGACGTCGGTGGCACTGAGTTGCCGTCGATACTTCGAGCCCTGGCAGGCGCACTGCGTCAGGATGCCGCGGTGCGGTCCGAGGTCGAGGCGCGCCAGTCGTGGGTCGTCAATGCAGCGCGGTTGGGGGTCGCCGCCCCCTGGCTCGTGCTGTTGCTCCTGTCGTCGCGACCCGAGGCGGCGGCCGCGTACAACTCACCGGCCGGACTCACACTGCTCGGCGTCGGTTTCGTCGTCACCGTGGTGGCGTACCGCGTGATGATGGCCATCGGACGTTTGCGCGACGAGCGGCGGTGGTTCGCGTGAACGTGCTCGCCGTGCCGCTGGGGCTCATGTTGGGGCTGGGTCTGTGGACACTCGCCGGGCTGGTCTCGCCGCTCGGCAGACCCCGGCTCGGGGCGCGAGTGGCGCGGTATCTGGTCGACGTTTCGCCGCAGGCGCGGGCGGACTTATTGCGCACCCCCGCAGAGCCTGCATCTGTCTTCGTGGCATTCGGATCACCGACTGCGCTGCGGGTACGAGCACTGATCGCGCGGATGTTCGGGGGCGACGACGCCGTCGCACGCCGGCTGCGCCAGGCGGGCTGGGTTGTCGCGGTCGAGACCTTCCGCTCACGGCAGTTGGTGTCGGCGGTGGGAGGCTGCGCCGCGGGGATCGCGACGGCCGCGATCGCCGCGCACGTCGCGGTCCCCTCGCCGGTGTTGCTCGCCGCCATGGTCGCCTTCGGCACCGCCCTCGGCCTGATCGCCCCGGAACAGGTCGTCGCGCGCGCCGCGGCCGCACGCCAACGTCGTATCGCGACGGAGCTGCCGACCGTGCTCGAGTTCCTGGCGCTCTCGCTCTCCGCCGGCGAGGGTGTGCTCGACGCTTTGCGCCGCGTGTCGCGGGCCGGAAACGGCGAGTTGGCGCGAGAGTTCGGGCGAGCTGTCGTCGACGTCAATGCGGGGGTACCGCTTCCCGAGGCCCTCACCCGCACTGCGGACGCGATCGGGTTGCCCGCGCTGACTCGCACCATCGATCAGTTGGTCGGCGCCCTCGAGCGCGGCACACCGCTCGTCGAGGTGTTCCGCGCGCAGGCACTCGAGTCGCGCGACGACGCGAAGCGCCAGTTGATCGAAGCTGCCGGACGCAAGGAGGTGGCGATGCTCGTGCCTCTGGTGTTCCTGATTCTGCCGGTCACGATCGCGTTCGCGATCTTCCCCGGGCTACTTGTGCTGCAGCTAGGGCTTTAGAAGCGATCGAAATCGCCGGCCTGCCTACAGTGGGGGGATGACTGACCCCAGCATCTCGATTGAACGACGCGTTGCGGAGCTTGGCCTTGTTCTGCCCCTCGTGAAGGCTCCCGCTGCTAACTACGCGAACGCAGTTCGAGTCGGCGACATGGTGTACCTCTCCGGCACCGTTCCCGTGGACGAGCACGGGAACATCCCGACAGGGAAGGTGGGTGCCGACATCTCCACCTCCGTCGCTGCCCAGCACGCGCGGCTCGTGGGGTTGCATCAGCTGGCGATTCTTCGTGAGGAACTCGGGTCGCTGGATCGCGTCCGGCGCGTGGTGAAACTGCTCGGAATGGTCAACGCCGTGCCGGACTTCACCGAGCATTCCGCCGTGATCAACGGCTGTTCGGATCTATTCGTCGACGTCTTCGGTGAGCGTCACGCGCGCTCGGCAGTCGGGGTCGGAAGCCTACCGTTCGGGATCACGGT
>JBDTQN010000026.1:0-17674 GCA_039932215.1 Pseudolysinimonas sp.
CCCGGCGTCCAAACGGTCATTCGTCCGCCCGCGCGCCTCAACCTATGGGTGAAATGGCTGTTTCAGATGAGGCCATCGCAACGCGGGCCTACGAGATATTCATGGCTCGCGGCTGTACCCACGGATTTGACCAGGAGGACTGGGCGACCGCAACCCAGGAACTCACCGCCGAGATATACGCGGAGTATGGCGTCAGCACGAGACAGGGCGATTTCTAACAGACCGTTTGATGTGCGGTAGCTGAACCGCAAGCCGGTGAGGAGATACCAATGTTGCGAAGCCTGAAAGAACTCGATGGGTACACCGTAAGCGCCACCGACGGCGAGATCGGACGGGTGGTGGATTTCCTTCTGGACGACGACCATTGGACGGTTCGCCATCTGGTCGTCCAAACGGGTCGCGCGCTCTTCCTGGAGGGGCACCGGGTGCTCATCTCGCCCATCTCGTTCCGCAAGGTCGAGTGGTCGGCCCAGCGCTTTCACCTGGCGTTGACGATGGACAGGATCAAAAACAGTCCGGACGTCGATGTGGACAAGCCCGTATCTCGCCAGCACGAGCGGGACTACAACGGCTACTATGGATTTCCTTTGTACGGGAGACACTCGGGAGTTTGGGGCATGGGCGCATACCCGGGCTTGCTCGCTGCCGGCACCTTGGACGACGGTCCTGCTGAGCATCCCGACAAGTCCGGCGACGTCCACTTGCGCAGCGCCAACGAGGTCCGCGGGTACCATGTTCAGGGGACCGACGACGCGATCGGTCATGTCGAAGACTTCATCGTCGACGATGAGACCTGGAACGTGCGCTATCTGGTGATCGACACCAGCAGCTGGTGGTTCGGCAAGAGGGTGGTGCTGTCACCGCACTGGGCCAACCGCGTCAACTGGGGGGAACGGAAGGTTTACGTCGACATGTCTCGGCAGTCGATCAAAGACGGCCCCGAGTGGACCCCGACCATGGGCGTTCATCGCGAGTTCGAAAGACGTATTCACGAATACTATGGTCGTCCGGAGTACTGGTCCGGCGGACAACCCTCGGAGAAAACGCGCCCCCCGCAAGACACGGAGAGGCGCCCGGGTTGAACAGGACCTCTATGTACTGCTACCGGCTGCGGTCTCGGACCTTCGGGTTCATGTTCCTCTTCTTCGTGTCCCCGGAGGTGAAAAATGAAGTTGGGAATGGTGGGGCTCGGAAGGATGGGTTCCAATATGGTTCGGCGCCTTCTTGGAGCGGGCCACGAGTGCGTGGTGTTCGACATACATCCGCAGCCGGCGCTTGATCTGGCCAAGGCCGGCGCGTCGGCGGCTGGCTCGCTTGCCGACTTGATCGCCAAGCTCGAAAGGCCGCGTGCGATCTGGATCATGGTTCCTGCCGCCGTTGTCGGTTCCACCCTCGGCGACCTTGCGCCGCTGCTCGCCCCGGACGATACGGTCATCGATGGGGGCAACTCGTATTATCACGACGACATCCGACGCGCGAAAACACTCGGCGAGAACGGAATCCATTACGTCGACGTCGGCACCTCGGGTGGAGTATGGGGCTTCGAGCGCGGTTACTGCCAGATGATCGGGGGCGAGCCCGCCATCGTGAAAAGGTTAGATGGAATATTCGCCGCGCTGGCCCCCGGCGTCGACGATGCCGCCAAGTCGCCCAAGGATGAAAGTGGCACCACCCCGCAGCGGGGCTACATCCACTGCGGACCGCCGGGCGCTGGACACTTCGTCAAGATGGTTCACAACGGCATCGAGTACGGGATCATGGCGGCGTACGCCGAGGGACTCAATATCCTTCACCACGCCAACATCGGGAACGCCGAGCGCGCGGCTGATGCAGAGACCACGCCGCTGCGGCACCCCGAGCTCTACAAGTACGACCTGAACCTTCCCGACATCGTCGAGGCGTGGCGGCACGGCAGCGTCATCGGTTCCTTGCTCCTCGATCTCACCGCTGCGGCCCTGAAGAAGAGTCCTGACCTCAGCGGGTTCGCGGGCCGCGTCTCCGACTCGGGCGAGGGGCGTTGGACTCTCAAGGCGGCCATCGACGAGGGTGTGCCGGCGCCTGTGTTGAGCACCGCGCTCACGCAGCGCTTTGCTTCACGCGGGCAGGAGGACTTCGCCAACAAGTTGCTCTCTGCGCTGCGATACCAGTTCGGCGGACACGAAGAGAAGCAGTGATGCCGCCGGGTTTGTCCGATGCCCTGGTTTTCTTCGGCGCGACCGGGGATCTCGCGCACAAGAAGATCTTCCCGGCGTTGCAGGCGATGGTGAAGCGCGGTCACCTGAAAGTGCCGGTCATCGGAGTGGCAAAAGCGGGCTGGAACCTCGATCAGCTGCGAGCACGCGCCAGGGAAAGCCTGGAACATCACGGCGGCGCCATCGACGGTGCCGCGTTCGACAAGCTGTCGTCGCTGCTTCGTTATGTTGACGGCGACTACGAAGATCCGGCGACGTTCGATGTTCTGCGCCGGGAGCTGGGCGAGGCGAAGCGGCCTTTGCACTACCTCGCCATTCCGCCCAGCTTGTTCTCGACCGTGGTCGGTCAGCTTGGTCGCTCGGGCTGCGCCAGGGGCGGACGCGTGGTGGCGGAGAAACCCTTCGGCCGCGATCTCGATTCTGCCCAGGCGCTCAACCGCTCACTCTTGGCCGTCTTCCCAGAGACGGCTGTATTCCGTATCGATCACTACCTTGGCAAGGAGCCGGTCCAGAATCTGCTCTACTTTCGGTTCAGCAACTCGTTTCTCGAGCCGATCTGGAACCGTAACTTTGTCGAAAGCGTGCAGATCGTCATGGCCGAGGACTTCGGAGTGAAGGGGCGTGGGCGGCTGTACGAAGAGACAGGCGCCATTCGAGACGTGGTCCAAAACCACATGCTTCAAGTGGTCGCCTTCTTGGCGATGGAGGAACCGGCGAGCGGCGATCCCGAGGCACTCCGCGATGCCAGGACCCGCATCCTCGAGGCGGTACGGCCTCTTACTCCGGCAGACGTAGTTCGCGGTCAGTTCCGCGGTTACCGCGACGAAAAGGGAGTCGCCCCAGATTCGCGGGTCGAGACATTTGCTGCTGTGCGGCTCTCCATCGATAGCTGGCGCTGGGCAGGCGTACCCTTTTACATACGCGCCGGCAAGTGCCTACCGGTGACCTGCACCGAGGTCCTGGTCGAGCTGAAACAACCGCCGCGGTCGGTCTTTGGGGAGGCCCCTCCAAACCGCGGTGACGCGAATCACCTCCGGTTTCGCCTGAGCCCTGACGTGTCGATCGCGCTGGGCGTGCGATCCAAGTTGGCGGGAGAGGCCATGATCGGCAGACACGTCGAGCTTATCGCCGCGCACGCGGACGCTGACGAAATGGAGCCCTATGAACGGCTCCTCGGCGACGCCATGAGGGGCGACGCGACCCTGTTCACGCGGGAGGACACGGTCGAAGCAGAGTGGCGGGTGGTCGAGCGGATTCTCGGCGACGCCACGCCGGTTCACCTGTACGAGCCCGGATCGTGGGGCCCCGCCGAAGCCGACCGAATCGTCTCCGGGTGCTGGCACAAGCCCCTGCCTTCGAGGCAGAGGACATCAACATGATTCTCGACTGCGGATTTGGCCCGATCGCTCGGCCCGAAGAGCTTGCTGTGCAACTGCTCACGCGAGGGCGTTCGGAGGTCCCGTCGTGATCGAAATCGCGGCGTCCATTCTCTCTGCCGACTTCACCCAACTCGGAGCACAGCTCCGCGAGGCGTTCACCGCAGGAGTCGCGAGAGTACACGTCGATGTGATGGACGGCCAATTCGTGCCCAACCTGAGCATGGGGCCCGAGGTGTTGGCCGCGGTGCGCTCGACCGCGGACGCATTTGGCGCGACAGTTACCGCGCATCTGATGATCGTGCAGCCCGAGCGCTTCGTTTCGACCTTCGTCGAAGCCGGCGCGCATCGGATCATCGTCCACGTCGAGAGCGCGCTTCATCTTTTGTCCACTCTGCAACGAATACGCCAGTTGGGCGCGGCGCCCGCCGTGGCAATCGACCCGTCCACTTCCCTTGTCATGCTCGATGAGATTCTTGCTGAAGTCGACCTTGTTCTGGTCATGGGCGTCGAGCCCGGATTCGGCGGCCAGCGCCTCCATCCGGCCAGCCTGGAAAAGATCGGACGGCTCAAACAAATGCTTGCCGAGCGCAGACTGGAAAGGGTCGAAATCGCGGTGGACGGGGGGGTTCACGTAGAGACGATCGGGGCGGTGGCCAAGGCGGGTGTGAACTACGCGGTCGTTGGGTCGGCCTTGTTCAATTCACACTCATCGGTCACAGAGAACCTACGTGCTTTGCGCGAGGCCGCAAGTCGGTCGGTCCCGGTCCACGAACCAACGGAGACGGAGAGGATGCCGTCGTGAGAAATACCGAGCTCGACGGCCTTTGCGTCAACGCCATACGCTTCCTTGCGGTCGATATGGTGCAGAACGCCAACTCGGGCCACCCAGGTCTGCCACTCGGCGCGGCACCGATGGCCTATGTGCTTTGGACGCGCTTCCTTCGCCATAGTCCGACAAACCCGCGCTGGTGGGATCGCGATCGCTTTGTCCTTTCCGCGGGGCATGGATCGGCGTTGCTCTACTCTCTGCTCAATTTGACCGGCTACGACCTCCCACTCGATCAGATCAAACGCTTCCGACAATGGGGCAGTGAGACGCCCGGACATCCGGAGAGCCACGTCACCGACGGCGTCGAAGCCTCGACCGGACCGCTGGGCCAGGGTGTCGGCAACGCCGTCGGCATGGCGATCGCCGAGGCCCACCTCGCGGCACGCTACAATCGCCCCGGACACGATCTCTTCCACCATTTCACCTACGTGCTCGCATCGGACGGCGACATGATGGAGGGGGTGCAGAGTGAGGCGAGCTCGCTCGCCGGCCACCTCGGCCTCGGCCGCCTCATCGTGTTCTATGACAACAATCACGTGACTCTATCGGGAACGACGCCACTCGCCTTCACGGAGGACGTCGCCGCCCGCCACCGCGCGTACGGCTGGCATGTGCTCGCGGTCGAAGATGGCAACGACCTCGACGCGATCCACAGCGCGATTCAAAGCGCCCATGATGTCGACGACCGGCCGTCCCTCATCTCCGTGCGGACCGTGCTCGGTTATGGTGCACCCGACAAGCAGGGTACCTTCCACGCGCACGGTAGTCCGCTTGGCGTCGAAGAAGTGCGAAAGACGAAGCAGAACCTCGGCTGGCCAATGGAGCCCCCGTTCTACGTCCCGGAGGAGGTGTCGACTCACCTGAGGAGCGCGGTCGCCCACGGCCGTGAGGTGGAAGCAGCGTGGACCCAGAGGTTCGATGCCTACGGGCGCGCCTTCCCCGAAGCCGCAGCAGAGATAGTCCGCAGATTCTCTGGCGAGCTTCCCAGCGGTTGGGCCGACGCTCTGCCTGTCTTTCCAGCCGACGGCAAGGGCCTGCCGACGCGGAAGGCTTCGGAAGTCGTGATGCAGGCGTTGGCGCACTCCGTACCAGAAATGGTAGGCGGCTCCGGAGATCTCGATCCGTCCACATACACCTGGCTCAAGGAGGACGGTGACTTCGAATCGCCCCTCCGCTCTCCACACGGGGCGCAGGGACTCATCGGTGGCGGCTGGGGTTACGGCGGGCGCAACATCCATTTCGGTGTGCGCGAACATGCCATGGCGGCCGCCGTGAACGGGCTCGCCTACCACGGCGGATTCATCCCCTTCGCGGCGACTTTCTTCATCTTCTCGGATTATATGCGCCCCGCGATCCGTATGTCGGCGCTCGCCAATCTGCACTCGATCTTCGTATTCACCCACGACAGTATCGGCGTCGGCGAGGATGGGCCGAGCCACGAGCCCATCGAGCAACTCGCATCGCTGCGAGCGGTACCAAATCTACTGGTCATCCGTCCATGCGACGCCAACGAGACGCGGTGGGCCTGGCAGGTCGCAGTCGAACAACGCGGCCGGCCGACCGCCCTGGTGCTGACGCGTCAGCACGTTCCGACGCTCGACCGCGCGATCCTCGCGCCGGCGGAGCTCCTCCGACGCGGCGCCTACGTCCTCAACCCTTCCGACGACCGGAAGGATCCCGACGTCATCCTGATCGCGAGTGGTTCCGAAGTGGCGCTCATTGTCGGGGCGGAGCCCGTCCTGCGGAAGGCGGGGGTAAACGTGCGTCTAATCTCGATGCCGTCCTGGCGTATCTTCGAGGACCAAACAGAAGAGTATCGCCAGAGCGTCCTGCCGAAGACCGTGGTCGCGCGGCTCGCCGTGGAGGCGGCATCTCCCCTCGGGTGGGAACGCTGGACGGGCCTTCAGGGCGCGATCATAGGCATCGACCGCTTTGGTGCCTCGGCGCCGGGGGAGATCGTCTTCAACGAGTATGGGTTTACCGTCCACCACATCGTGGAGGAAGCTCTCGCGCTGGTCGCGCAACAGGCAGAGGCGTCATAGGCCATGTCCATGATCGCTGCGTCGCCATCGCCGTTCCCGCATTCCAAGTTCCCGAGGAGGTCCACGTGAAGGTGAGCCAGATTCAGGAGTACGGTCAGTCGGTCTGGCTCGACTACATCCGTCGCCACCTCCTGCAAGACGGCGAATTCGCGCGGTTGGTCCAGGAGGAGGGTATCCGAGGTGTGACCTCGAATCCGTCGATCTTCGAAAAGGCCATCGCGGGTAGTACCGACTATGAGTCGGCGATCGAACGCTACGAGAAGAGCAACGACGAAACGCCGTTGGCCATTTACGAGAGTCTGGCCGTCGAAGATATTCGACAGGCGGCCGACATCCTTCTTCCGGTCTACGTCGCCTTCGCAAGACGCGACGGATTCGTCAGCATGGAGGTCTCCCCCTACCTCGCGCACGATACCCAGCGGACCATCGAAGAGGCCACTCGCCTCTGGGTCACGATTGGCCGAGAGAACGTGATGATCAAGGTCCCGGCAACGCCCAAGGGGATTCCGGCGATCCGACAGCTCATCAGCCAGGGAATCAACGTCAACGTAACGCTCCTGTTCTCACGCGCGGTGTGCGGTCAGGTGGCTGATGCATACATGGATGGCCTCGAAGCGCTCGTCGCGCGAGGCGGAGATCTCAGCCGTGTTGCCAGCGTGGCCAGCATCTTCGTCAGCCGACTGGATGTCCTCGTTGATCCGCTGCTGGAGTCCCGGGCCCGATCGGCGCCTTCGGCGGAGCAAGCGGAACTGCGTGGTCTTGTGGGCAAGGTAGCCATCGCCAACGCCAAGCTCGCCTACCAAGATTGGAAGGCGATGCGCGACAGCCCGCGCTGGACGGCGCTAGCCGCCTGTGGCGCTCACCCACAACGTCTCTTGTGGGCGAGCACGAGCGCCAAGGATCCGCGATTCCGGGACGTCCTTTATGTCGAGTCGCTTATCGGCCCCGATACCGTCGACACCATTCCGCCAACCACGCTCGACGCGTTCCGCGATCACGGCCGGGCGGACAGCCGCCTCGAAGACAACATCGATGACGCCCGTCAGGCCATGGCCACGCTCGCGCGCGCCGACATCTCGATCGACGAGCTCACAACGCAGCTCCTCTACGACGGCGTCAAGGCCTTCTCCGCTGCGTTCGACACGCTAATGGCATCGGTCGAGACAAAGCGCGCCGGCGTGCTCAAGTCTGCCCTCGACCGGATGAACTACCGATTGCCGGCTCCGCTCGACGCTGAGGTCACGGAGATGCTCGTGGACTGGCGCACCACCGGCAAAGTACGGAGGTTGTGGGCGCGCGACGCGTCGCTGTGGACCGGCCACGACGAGAACCAATGGCTCAGCTGGCTGGACGTCGTGGATGCGGAGCTGGCCTCCATTCAAGGGCTGACGTTGTTCGCCAGGAAGGCTCGGAGCGATTTCAAACATGCGGTGGTTCTGGGGATGGGTGGCTCGAGCCTGTGTCCGGACGTCCTGTCGCGCACCTTCGGGCCTATCTATGGTTGTCCGGAACTCATTGTCCTCGACTCGACGGATCCCGCGCAGATCCGGGCGGTGGAAGCGCGGATCGACCCCTCACGGACGCTCTTCGTCGTCTCTAGCAAGTCCGGCACCACTCTCGAGCCCAACATTCTCAAGGACTACTTCGCCGATCGGGTTCGACAGGCCGTTGGTGAGAGCGAGACCACAAAGCGCTTCGTTGTCGTGACCGACCCCGGCTCCGCCCTACAAGAGGTTGCCGAAAAGGAGATGCTCGCGCGGGTATTCTTCGGTGTTCCTGGGATCGGAGGGCGATATTCGGCGCTTTCCAATTTCGGCCTGGTCCCGGCAGCGATCATGGGGATTGACCTCGAACGCTTTCTCCACCGAACGGCGATCATGGCGCACGCGTGCGCGTCGTGTGTGCCTCCCGAACAGAACCCGGGCGTCTTGCTTGGCGCGATCCTCGGGATCTCGGCCAGGGCGGGCCGCGACAAGGTCACCCTCGTCGCCTCACCCGGGATCGCTCAACTGGGAGCCTGGCTGGAACAACTCCTCGCCGAATCGACGGGCAAGGAAGGTAAAGGCATCATTCCCATCGACCGCGAGCCCCTCGGTGCGCCTTCCGTCTACGGCGCCGACCGCATCTTTGTCTACCTTCGGCTCGATGATGCGCCTGATGCCGAGCAGGACGCCGCTGTCACCTTGATCGAAGACGCCGGCCAGCCGGTCGTACGCATAGCGCTCGGCGAGCGGGGCGATCTCGGTCAGGAGTTCTTTCGGTGGGCAATCGCGACCGCCGTGGCCGGCGCCATCATCGGCATCGATCCTTTCAATCAACCGGACGTCGAAGCGAGCAAGATCGCGGCCCGTACGCTGACCGATGCGTACGAGAAGACGGGCGCATTGCCGCAAGAGAGCCCGTTCTACCAAGACGGCGCGCTCATGCTGTTCGCCGACGAGAAGAACCACTTCGCCCTGGACCAAGCGGCGGGGACGGACAAGACGCTGCGCGGGTATTTGCGCGCCCATCTCGAGCGCCTTGGGCGAGGCGACTACTTCGCGCTTCTCGCGTACGTGGAGCGCAACGATGCCCACGATCGCCAGTTGCAGAGGATCAGGCGTGCAGTCCGAGATTCGTGCCACGTCGCCACATGCGTCGGTTTCGGTCCTCGCTTCCTCCATTCGACCGGTCAAGCCTACAAAGGGGGGCCGAACAGCGGCGTCTTCTTGCAGCTGACCTGCGACGACCCGAACGATCTGCAGGTGCCGGGTCGCCGATTCACCTTTGGAGTCGTGAAAGCCGCCCAGGCGCGTGGCGACCTTCATGTTCTGGGGCAGCGCAATCGACGGGCGCTGCGCGTGCATCTCGGTGGTGACGTCCGAAGGGGACTCGCTGCCCTGTCGAAGGCAATCGAGCGGGCGCTACCGACGAGGGAGTCATGAACGTAAGTCCGGAGGCGCAACGGTTCTTCGACCACCCGACCCACGACAATCCTGTCCGGGAGGAGATGAACTCCACACAGACGGGGCCCAACGCGTCTCGCGGTAGGGTCTATCGTGCAACCGTGCCCGCAGCTCAGCCGGCGAGCGACTCCACAAAGCGGTCGGGTGTGACGTTGTTTCTCATTTGTTTGGAGGGGGACGGAATGAACCAGATACGGAAGTGGCCATGCTCCAATCGGCAGCATCGTGGAGAAATCGTAGTCCCCGCTTCATCCGAGCACGTTGGGCGGACGCCGTGAAGCTCCAACAGATACTCGAGGCAGTGATGGCCGTCGAGCAGGAGATTGAAGTCACTCCCCCAGGAGCCCCTGAGTTTGCCACGATTGTCTCTCGAATCGCCGACCTGCAACGAGAGCTGGAGAGAGCCCGCAGCGTGCTGGGGCCCCTGATCCCAGACGCATCGAGGCCCAAGAGCGCCGACGAGGAGAGTGCTGCATCCCTGGAGCTCGCGCTTCGAAGTCTGGGCCAGGCAGCCACGTCGAAGGGCGAAGGCTCCGGCATGGAGCCGACGTGATGCCCTTCGGCGTAGGGATAGCGGGGATGGGCAAGGGATGCCTGCGGAGGGCGCGCGGCGACCGAGGCTAAGCATGTCAAAGTTCGCCGAGCCTATTGAGCCCATCGGTTTGATGGAACGCGTGCATCGATGATCTCGTGACCGACCACGGCTTCTCTGCTCGCATGCGGCCGGCGTAACCACAGGCTACGCGTGTGGGTGACACCGTCACGTTGGTGGAACGTCCTTTCGACTCGTTGGAACGTCGCTTTCCACTCGGGGAACATCAGTTCCGCTCGATAACGCCTCCTGCGCTCCGCTCGGCGGCTGGGTTGCGTCCGTCAGCAGGCAAACGGGGGACCTGCACGAGAGCTCCGCCGTGCTCGGCGAGTGGCGGCGGCTCGCTTCGTGCATACCCCATGGGGGGATAGGTCATGCGCCACGAGAGCACATCCATGATGGACGCCGAGACGAAGAAGGCCGTCTGTGCGCGGCTGCGCCGAATCGCCGGACAGGTGCAGGCGGTCGAGCGGATGGTCGATGCGGACCGCTACTGCATTGACCTGATGCATCAGCTCGCCGCCGTGCAGGCCGCGATCGGCAAGGCGGCCGAGGTCGTTCTTCGGTCTCACGTCCAGACCAGCGTCAGCGACGCCATCCGGAGCGGCGACGAGCGGGACTGCGCTCGCAAGGTCGAGGAACTGGTCGCCGTCATCGGCCGGTACAAGCGCATCCGCGAACAGTGACCGCATCGGGAGCACGGAGATAAGCCATGCAAGAGCAGACTGGACACCACGAGCATCGATCCGAGCCGGCCACGCCGATGGGGACCGATCCAGTCTGCGGCATGAAGGTGCAGGCCGTGAGCGCGTACCGTGCTGCGCTGAACGGTTCAGATGTCGTCTTCTGCAGCGCCCGCTGCCGGGAGCGTTTCGCGAGCGACCCCTCGAAATACCTGTCCACCGAAAAGCAGGAGCCCTCGGTCACACGGCCGAATGCTCCGTCCGCGAAGGCCCCGAGAACGCGTGCGTACACCTGTCCGATGCATCCCGAGGTTCGGGCGGACCAGCCTGGCCCCTGCCCGAAGTGCGGAATGGCGCTCGATCCCGTGTCGCCTGCCGCACCGGCGAAGGCCGAATGGGTGTGCCCGATGCACCCCGAGATCATTCGCGACGGGCCGGGCAGCTGCCCCATCTGTGGCATGGCGCTCGAACCCAAAGCCGGGGCCGCGCCTCAGGAAGAAGAGAGCCACGAGCTCCGCAACATGAAGCGGCGGTTCTGGTTCGCGGCAGTGGTGACAGTTCCCCTCGTCGTTCTCTCCATGGGGGACATGCTGCCGGGACAACCCATCTCGCACCTGCTGTCAGCTCGCGTGCGCACGATGATCGAGCTGCTCCTCGCGACGCCCGTCTGCACTTGGGCAGCCTGGCCGTTCTACGTGCGGGCAGTCCAGTCGGTGAAGAACTTGAGCCTCAATATGTTCACGCTGATAGGGCTCGGCGTGAGCGTAGCGTACCTGTACAGCCTCGTCGCCGCGCTTTTACCCGGCATCTTCCCCGCATCGTTCCGCGCCGAGGGCGGCGAAGTGGCCGTGTACTTCGAGGCAGGCGGCGTCATTGTCACCCTGATCCTGTTGGGACAGGTGCTCGAGCTTCGAGCGCGCAACGCGACGGGTACCGCGATCAAGAAACTCCTCGGCCTCGCTCCGAAGACGGCGCGTCGGCTCAAGGACGACGGCTCGGAAGAGGACGTCCCGCTCGACGCCGTGGTCGTTGGCGACCGCCTGCGGGTCCGTCCGGGCGAGAAGATCCCCGTCGATGGCATCGTGCTCGAGGGTGCGAGCGCCATCGATGAGTCGATGGTTACCGGTGAGCCGATCCCTGCTGAGAAGCACGAAAGCGACCGCGTGGTGGGCGCGACGGTGAACGGAACGGGAGCGTTGGTCATGCGCGCCGAGAAGGTCGGCAGCGAGACTCTGCTCTCGCGAATCGTAACGATGGTCGCTGAGGCACAACGCAGCCGAGCACCCATTCAAAAGCTCGCCGATCTCGTCGCGGGATACTTCGTTCCCGTCGTCATCGGCAGCTCCATTGTCACCTTCGTCGTGTGGAGCCTCGTCGGGCCGGACCCACGCATGGCGCACGCGCTGATCAATGCCGTTGCCGTCCTTATCGTCGCTTGCCCGTGTGCCCTCGGCTTGGCGACTCCCATGTCGATCATGGTCGCAACGGGCAAAGGCGCGACGATGGGCGTGCTCTTCCGGAACGCCGAGGCCATCGAGGTCATGCGAAAGGTCGACACGCTCGTCGTCGACAAGACCGGCACGCTCACCGAGGGCAAGCCGAAGCTCGTGTCCGTGGTGCCCGCGACGGGGTTCGAGGAGAATGCGCTCCTGCGCCTCGCGGCAACGCTCGAGCGCGGGAGTGAACATCCCCTCGCGGCTGCCATCGTGAACGGGAGCGAAGAGCGAAGCGTCGACCTGGGCGAGGCGACAGGGTTCGAAAGCGTCACCGGAAAGGGCGTGCGCGGAAACGTCGACGGCCGTGCCGTGGCACTCGGCAACCTCGCCCTGATGACCCAGCTCAAGATCGAGCTTGGCGGCCTAGCCGAAAAGGCTGAGGCGCTCCGCGTCGCGGGTCAAACGGTGATGTTCATCGCTGTCGACGGGAAGCCGGCTGGTTTCGTTGGTGTGGCCGACCCGATCAAGGAGAGCACGCCCGAAGCCATCCGCGCGCTGCACAAGGAAGGCATCCGTATCGTCATGCTCACCGGCGACAGCGAGACGACTGCGCAAGCCGTCGCGAAGAAGCTCGAGATCGACGAGGTCATCGCGGGCGTCCTCCCCGACCAGAAGGTGGAAGCCATCAAGCGGCTCCAGAAGGAGGGGCGCTTTGTGGCGATGGCGGGAGACGGCATCAACGACGCGCCCGCGCTTGCTCAGGCGCAGGTCGGCATCGCGATGGGAACCGGAACCGACGTCGCGATGGAGAGCGCGTCAGTGACCCTAGTGAAGGGCGATCTACGGGGGATCGTCCGCGCTCGCCATTTGTCGCGGAGGACGATGCGCAACATCAAACAGAACCTGTTCTTCGCGTTCTTCTACAACGCCGCCGGCGTCCCGATCGCGGCGGGAGTTCTCTACCCGTTCTTCGGGCTGCTCTTGTCACCGATGATCGCGGCAGCCGCGATGAGCTTCAGCTCGGTGTCTGTCATTGGCAATGCGCTCCGCTTGCGGCGCGCGAACGTTTGAAAGGAAAGACACCATGAAAAGGTTTGCCATCATCGGGTTTGCAGTCGGAACAGTGCTCGCGGGCTGTGCATCGACGAGCGGCGCCCGGAGTGAGCCCACGACGGGCGCTGCCTCCGCGCCCGCGCATCAGCACGACCACGGAGACGGAGACCAGGCGACCATGATGGCCGGGATGTGCCCGATGCAGGTCCCGGGCACGACGGTGGCCGCGACCGAGGTCGATGGCGGCATCGGACTGTCGTTCACGACCACGACCGGCGACGTCGCGGAGCTGCGGCAACGTGTGCGCCGCATGGCCGACATGCACAACCAGCCTGGCGGACACATGATGATGGGAAGCCACGGCGCACCCGCGCCAGGTGCAGGCGCCGAACATCAGCATGGCGCCCAAGCCGGCGCCGGCCACGGCGGAATGATGATGGGCGGCGGGATGATGCCCGCGGCGACCGCCTCTGTGGAGGACATCGAGAGCGGCGCCCGGCTCATCCTGCAGCCGAAGGATCCCGCGCAGCTCGGAGCGCTGCGTGAGCACGTCCGCATGAAAGCGCAGCGGATGGTTGGTGGCGAGTGCCCGATGATGTCGCTCGGCAGCGTTGGCGAGCCTGCTCCCGCCAACCGGGGCAACGCGGACCACGACGCTCACCACCCCGGGAAGTGAGGACGACACCATGGCTCAGTTCACAGCGGACATCGCAGGCATGCTCGAGCTCTTCGCCATCGCGGCCGGGCTCGTCCTGCTTCACCGGGCGAGCAAGGAAGCGCCGGCGAAGTTGCTCAAGGCCGCGGGCTGGGTGCTCGTCGCCGGCGGCATCGTCGTCGGCGCCTGCACGACGGTCTACTGGTTCAAGTACCAGTCGCGCGGCGAGTTCGACACCGTGCACATGGGCTACCCCGGAATGATGCACGCCCCCGGGACGGGCATGGGCCCTGGAACGATGGGCCCCGGCATGACGGGCCCGGGGATGGGCTCGATGCCGCACGGCATGACACCTCCGCCGCCAAACGATGGAGCGAGGTGAGCCATGCACTGGTGGAACGGAGACGGACACATGGGCTGGATGGGCATCTGGTGGATCGTCGGCGCCGCGCTCATCGCGGTCGTCGTCTGGGCGCTCCTCCGGTCTTCGCGGGGACCGATGAACGGTTCGAGCGAGTCGCCCGAGCATGTTCTCAAGCGCCGGTACGCCAAGGGCGAGATTGACCACGCGACCTATCAACGGATGCTGACAGAGCTCAAAGGCTGAGAGGACTGAGATCATGGGAACGCTGCGCTACGGATTCGAGAGACGACTCACGGACACCACCTTCGATCAGGTGGTCGAGAAGGTGACCGCTGCGCTGAAGATCGAGGGCTTCGGCGTCCTCACGGAGATCGACGTGAAGGCCACGCTGAGGAAGAAGCTCGACGTCGACTTCCGGCGCTACGTGATCCTCGGCGCCTGCAATCCCGACCTGGCACATCGGGCGCTCGCGGCCGAACCGCAGATCGGCCTTCTCCTACCCTGCAACGTCGTGGTGCAGGAGGCGCCCGAGGGTGGTGTGGTCGTCTCGATCGCGGATCCGCGCGCGATGTTCGCGATGGTCGACAACCCATCTGTCGCGCCGGTGGCCGCTGAAGCCGACGAGCGGCTCCGCCGCGTCATCGCGCACATGTAACGGAGAAGCTCATGATCAAGAGACCCACGACGATCAGCCTTACGAACGAAGTGCTTGCCGGATTCTCGTCCGACAACGCACCACCGTGTCTCTCGCTGTACCAGCCGACTCATCGGCGGCATCCAGAGAACCAGCAGGATCCGATCCGGTTTCGGAACCTCGTGAAGGAGCTGGAGGCATCGCTCCGCCAGAAGTATCCGACCGCCGAAGCGCGGCTGTTGCTGGAACCCTTCGATGCGCTCGCACACGACGCCGAGTTCTGGAACCACACCCTCGATGGCTTGGCCGTTCTAGGCGGGACCGGCATTTTTCGGGCGCTGAATATTCCGCAGTCAGTCGCCGAATTGGTCGTGGTCGCCGACAGCTTCCATACCAAGCCACTGCGGCGCTTCCTTCAGTCGGTCGATCGCTACCAAGTCCTCGGACTGAGCCTCGACAGGATTCGGTTGTTCGAGGGCAACCGACACGCGCTTGATGAGCTCGAGCTGGTTGCGGCGGTCCCGCGGACAATCGCGGACGCGCTAGGCGGGGAGCTGACTGAACCGCACCAGACCGTGGCCTCCTACGGAGGCGTCGGCGGGGCGAGCAACCGCATGCACCACGGGCACGGCGGGAAGGCGGACGAGGCAGACATCGACGCGGATCGGTTCTTCCGCGCTGTCGATCGCGCGGTTCTGGAGCATTACACCAAGCCCTCGGGCCTGCCACTGATCCTGGCGGCGTTGCCGGAACACCATCACATTTTTCACCAGGTCAGCCAGAACCCGCTTCTCGTCCACAACGGCATCCGAATCAACCCCGATTCTCTCCCAACCGACGAGCTCCGCGCGCTCGCCTGGCAGGCCGTCGAGCCGCGATATGACGCGCGGCTGACGTCCCTACGTGAAGAATTCGAGCAAGCCCGCTCCAAGCGCGTTGGAAGTGATGACCTGGCGCAAGTCGCAGAGGCCTCCACCTCCGGCCGGGTCGAGACTCTGCTGATCGATGCCGATCGCCAGATCGCCGGCCGGCTCGATGGCGCCACAGGTCGGGTCGAGCTCGCCAACCTGAGCGATCCGCACATCGATGACCTGCTCGACGATCTGGGCGAGCTGGTCGCGAAGAAGGGCGGAACGGTGCTGGTGATTCCCGCTGAACGGATGCCATCGAGCACGGGGCTGGCCGCGATCTATCGATATTGAGCCGAACCGGATCACAGAGGAGAACGCGATGCACATCCAGATCAATACAGACAGCAACATCGAAGGGACCGAGGCGCTCGCCGCCCAGGTCAAGGGTGTTGTGGAAAGCACCCTGAGCCGATTCAGCGATCGGATCACGCGGATAGAAGTCCACCTCAGCGACCAGAATAGCGACAAGAGCGGCCAAGACGACAAGCGCTGCATGATGGAGGCCCGCCTCGAGGGTCGCCAACCCACCGCCGTCACGCACCAAGCCGCGACCTTGGACGACGCCGTCGATGGTGCGGCCGACAAGTTGAAGAGATCCCTCGAGAGCACGTTGGGGCGGCTGAACGATGATCGGAGAACGTGATGCCGCGGGAATCGCTGCGAACTGCACTCGAGCTCCAAGGGCTCACCAACCTCGCAGCCGTGCATCACAATCTGCCGACCTCATTCCTGTACGAAGAGGCAGTGCGCCGCAGCGAGGGGCGTCTGGCGCACCTCGGCCCCCTGGTCGTGCGCACCGGTCACCATACGGGTCGCGCTCCGAACGACAAGTTCGTGGTGCGCGAACCGTCGAGCGAAGAAAAGGTCTGGTGGGGTCCTTCCAACCAACCGCTCACGCCCGAGCGGTTCGAGGCGCTCCGCCGGCGAATGCTGGCTTATCTGCAGGGCAAGGATCTCTTCGTCCAGGACTGCTTTCTATGCGCCGATCCTGCGTACCGCACGCCGGTCCGGGTCGTCACCGAGACTGCGTGGCACAGCCTCTTCGCGCGCAACCTGCTGCTTCAGGCGCACCCAAACGAGCTCCAGGCTTACGAGCCGTCGCTGACCATCCTGCACGCGCCGCACTTCCACGCCATTCCCGAGCTCGACGGTACGCGCTCCGAAGCCTTCATCATCCTGCACTTCGAGCGCCGCCTCGTGCTGATCGGCGGCACGGCGTACGCCGGCGAGATCAAGAAGTCGGCGTTTACCTTCTTCAACTACGTCCTGCCGCAAAAGGGAGTGCTCTCGATGCATGCGGCCGCGAACTCCGGCAGCGCGGGTGACATCGCGCTCTTCTTCGGGCTCTCGGGGACGGGAAAGACGACGCTGTCGACCGATCCGCAGCGAACACTGATCGGCGATGACGAGATCGGCTGGAGCGAGAGGGGCGTGTTCAATTTGGAAGGCGGTTGCTACGCGAAGGTAACTCGCATCTCCGCCGCCGACGAACCTGAGATCTATCAGACGACCCGGCGCTTCGGGACCATCCTGGAGAATGTCGGCTTCGACGCAAGGACCGGTCGTCTCGAGCTCGATGATGCGAGCCTGACGGAGAACGCGCGGGCCGCGTATCCCATCAGCCACATCCCAGGCGCTGCTCTCGAAGGGACCGGCGGACATCCGACCAACATCCTCATGTTGACCGCCGATGCGTTCGGAGTCTTGCCACCCATCGCGAAGCTCAGCCCCGAACAGGCCGTGTACCACTTCCTGTCCGGTTACACGGCAAAGGTCGCGGGTACGGAAGCGGGAGTCGTCGAGCCCACGGCTGCGTTCAGCCCCTGCTTCGGGGCGCCGTTCATGGCGCTGTCGCCGACCGTCTACGCGAGGCTCCTCGGCGAGCGCATTGCTCAACACAAAGCCGACGTCTGGCTCGTCAACACGGGCTGGACCGGAGGTCCGTACGGCACGGGCCGG
>JBDTQN010000027.1:0-17180 GCA_039932215.1 Pseudolysinimonas sp.
CGCGGATGTGGTGCTCGGCAACTCCTCCAGCGGCATCATCGAGGCGCCCGCCGCCGGCACCCCGACGGTCAACATCGGCGATCGCCAGAAGGGCCGGCTGCGTGCGCCGTCGGTGGCCGACGTCCCGAACGAGGAGGGTGCCATCCGCGACGCCATCGACGCCGCGCTGAGCCCCGAGGCGCAGGCGCTCGCTGCCCGGCGCGAGTCGCCCTATGGAACCCCCGGCGCCGCGGCGCGCATCGTCGAGGTGCTGTCCGCCGTCGACCTGGCAGGCCTGCGCACGAAGCCCTTCCACGACCTCCCTCGATAGACTCGGGCGGTGCCCACCGAGCTCGATGCGATCAGTGTCCTCCCCACCGCGACGGTGCGTGAGGCGATCGCCGCGATCGGCCGCAGCGGACGTCAGATCGCCCTCGTCGTCGACGAAGCGGGTCACCTCAGCGGGGTCGTGACCGACGGCGATGTCCGCCGCGGCATCCTCGACGGGGTCGAGCTCGAGGCCGCCGTGTCAGAGATCATGAACGCCGAACCGCTGCTGCTGCGCCCTGAGGGCGACGAAGACGAACTGGTCGCGACGATGGAGCGTCTGGGCATCCGGCAGGTGCCGGTGCTCGACGCCGATGGTCGGGTGACCGAGCTGTTCTCCCAGAAGCGGCTGCTGCATCCGGCCTCGACGCCGACGCCCGTCGTGCTGATGGCCGGCGGACGGGGTCAGCGTCTCTACCCGCTCACCAAAGACGTGCCGAAGCCGATGCTGCCGGTCGGCGGGGTTCCCCTCATCGAGATCATCCTGCGCAACCTCGCGGCGCAGGGGTTCACCAACGTCTTCATCTCGGTCAACTACCTCGCCGATCAGATCATCGACCACATCGGCGACGGCTCGCGTCTCGGCCTGACGGTCGAGTACCTGCACGAAGAGAAGCCTCTCGGCACCGCGGGGGCTCTCGCGGCGCTCAATGGGCGCATCCACCACCCGCTGGTCGTCATGAACTCCGATCTGCTCACCCAGGTCGACGTGCGGCGCATGCTGCGGTTTCACGCCAAAGAGGGGTCCGCGGCGACGGTCGGGGTGCGCGAGCACGCGTTCGAAATCCCCTACGGCGTGGTGAACCTGTCGGGCTCGACCGTAGAGTCGATGGTCGAGAAGCCGATGCACCGCTCGCTGGTCAACGCCGGCATGTATGTGCTCGACCCGCTGGCGCTCGAGCTGCTTCAACCGGAGGAATACGCCGACATGCCGACCCTGCTCTCACGCATCATGGAGACCGGCCGCAGCGTCAGCGCCTTCCCGATCCACGAGCCCTGGCTCGACGTGGGCCGGCCCGAAGACCTCGACCGCGCGCGCACCTCGGCGGAATGGGCGAACCCGTGAGCGACGTGCTGATCATCGCCGAGGCCGGGGTGAACCACAACGGATCCCTTGACCGCGCGCTCGAGATGGTCGACGTCGCGGCCGCCGCGGGCGCCGATGTCATCAAGTTCCAGACCTTCACGGCCGACAAGATCGCCACGAAAGACGCGCAGCTCGCCGAGTACCAGAAGACCAACGTGCCCGGAGTCAGCACCCAGTGGGAGCTGCTCAAAGGGCTGGAGCTCACGCACGACGAATTCGCCGCCGTGCGGGCACGCTGCGACGAACGCGGCATCGAGTTCCTCTCCACCGGGTTCGACCTCGACGAGCTCGCCTTCCTCATCGACGAGTTGGGTATCTCGCGCGTCAAGGTCGCCTCGGGCGATCTCACCTTCGCGCCCATGCTTTTCCGCGCGGGGCTGTCCGGGTTGCCGGTGATCGTCTCGACAGGCATGGCCGACCTCGACGAGATCGGCCCGGCGCTGCACCTCGTGGCGGCCGGCATCGCGGTCGAGGCGGGGCTGTTGCCCGCCGACACGGTTCCGGATGCCGCGACCGCCGCCGCGGCCTGGTCGCGCCCCGAGGTGCTCGAGCTGGTGCGTCAGCGGGTGACGGTGCTGCACTGCACCTCGGAGTACCCGGCACCCGCGCACACCCTGAACCTGCGGGCGATGAACTCGATCGGTGAGACCTACGGCGTGCCGGTCGGCTACTCCGACCATTCGCTCGGCGGAGTCGCCTCGACGCTGGCCGTCGGACTCGGCGCCACCGTGATCGAGAAGCACTTCACGCTCGACAAGACGCTTCCCGGTCCCGACCACAGCGCGTCTCTCGACGTCGACGAGCTGCACCGCCTGGTCGCCGACCTGCGCTTGGTCGGCACCATGCTCGGGTCCGACGTCAAGGCCATCCAGCCCGAAGAGGTCACCACCCGCGCGGCCGTTCGCCGCAGCATCGTCGCCGTGCACGACATCGCCGCCGGAGCCGTCATCACCGAGGCCGATGTCGAGTGCCGGCGCCCCAACTCGGGTCGCACGGCGTTCGACTACTACGAGGTCGTCGGCACGGTCGCCGAACGCGACTACGCAACGGGTGATCATGTCGGCTGATCGCGTCATCATGCTCGGCGCCAGTGGTCATGCGCGGGTGTTGTGCGAAACGCTCTCGCTCGCGCAGGTCGAGTTGTCGGGGTTCATCGCACCCGATGATGACTCCCGCCTCGCCGGGGTGCCGCATCTCGGCGGCGACGAGGCCCTCGCCGATCTCGACGTCGCACACACTGTGCTTGTCAACGGCGTCGGATCGGTCGCCAGCCCGACCCACCGAGCCGAGATCTACGACGCCGCAGTTGCACGCGGATTCCGCTTCCTCGAGGTGCGCGACCCGTCCGCGCTGGTGCGACCCGGTGCGGTCCTCGGCGCGGGAGTGCAGGTGCTCGCCGGGGCAATCGTCAACTCGGGCGCGACGCTCGGCGACGATGTGATCGTCAACTCCGGCGCGATCGTCGAACACGACTGCCGGCTCGGCGACCACGTGCACGTGTCTCCCGGCGCAGTGCTCGGCGGCGATGTCACGGTCGGTGCGCAGACACATGTCGGGCTGGGTGCGCGGGTGCTCCAGGGAGTGACGATCGGCGCCGGGTGCACCATCGGCGCGGGCGCGGTGGTCACCCGCGACGTCGCCGACGGGATGGTCGCGGTCGGCGTGCCCGCGGTCTCGCGGCCGCCGTCCGGGCACGACTCGTGACCCGGGCGCTGATCGTCGGCGCCGGCTCGATCGGACTGCGTCACGCGCGCGTCCTCGCCGGTCTCGGGCACGACGTGGCCGCGGTGACTGCCCGTGACGACCTGGATGTCCCCGTGTATCGCGATCTGGCATCGGCTGTGTCGGGCCACGACCCCGAGTACGTCGTCATCGCCACGGAGACCGCTAGGCACCACGTCGGAGTCGCCGGGCTGCTCGACGCCGGATACCGCGGCGCCCTGCTGATCGAGAAACCGCTCGCCGTCGACCCGTCCGCGCTGACGGAGTTCGAGCGCGTCGGGGTCGCGTTCAACCTGCGATTCCACCCGGTCATCGTCGCCCTGCGCGCCGCACTCGCCGGCACCACCGTGCTGACAGTCGAGGCGTACGCCGGACAGCATCTGTCGGGATGGCGTCCGGGGCGACCCGTCGAGGAGCAGTACTCGGCGCACGCCGACGCCGGCGGGGGAGCGTTGCGCGACCTGTCGCACGAGCTCGACTACCTGGCCTCGCTGTTCGGGCCCGCGCGGGGTGTGTTCGCCCGTGGCGGGCGGCTCGCCGACGTCACCGTCGACTCGGACGACGCATGGGGGATCGTCGCGGAGTTCGCGACCGCCCCGATCGTCACCCTGCAGGTCAACTATCTCGACACACGCACACGGCGCCGCCTCGTGATCAACACGGGGGCGACGACGATCGAGGCAGACCTGATCCGCCGCACGCTCACGGTCGACGGGGAGTCGACCGACTTCGCCGTCGCCGCTGACGACACCTACCGCGCGATGCACGAGGCCCTGCTGGGCGGGGCGGACGGCGTGACCACCGTCGCCGAGGCGGCCGCGACCGACGCGCTCATCAATATGATCGAGACGAGCGCGGCGACACGGGAATGGGTGACCACATGATGATCTGCACGGTCGCCGTCCGGGCGGGATCGAAAGGTGTGCCCGGCAAGAACTGGCGACCGCTCGGTGGCATCCCGCTCTTCGCGCACTCGGTGCGTCAGGCCGCGGCCTCCGGACTGTTCGACCGCATCGTGGTCAGCAGCGACGCCCCCGAGGTGCTCGGCACCGCGCTCGGCTTCGGTGCGACCGACGTGGTCGAGCGCCCCGCCGAACTCGCCGGCGACACCACCGGCAAGGTGCCCGCCATCGTGCACGCGGTCCGCACCATCGAGACCGAACGCGGCACGACGTTCGACACCGTCGTCGACCTCGACGCCACCTCTCCGTTGCGTGAGATCGACGACATCCGCGGCGCGGTGGCGCTCTTCCAGAGCACAGGAGCCGATTCGGTCATCACCGGCTCGGAGGCGCACCGCAACCCGTACTTCAACCTCGTCGAGGTCGATCGCGAGACCGGGGTCGCGTCGCTCTCGAAGCCGGGCACCCACCTGCGCCGCCAAGACGTGCCGCCGGCGTTCGACATGAACGCTTCGGTCTACGTCTGGCGGCGCGACGTGCTCGTCGACGACCCCAGGGTGTTCTACCCGAGCACCCGCCTGTACGAGATGCCCGCGGAACGTTCGCGTGACATCGACAGCGAACTCGACTTCGAGATCGTGCAGTGGCTGATGGAACGGCGGGACAGCTAACCATGGGACGCTTCCGGGACCTCTACGACCTGAGCGGGCGGGTGGCCGTCGTGACCGGCGGGGCCGGCATCCTCGGCTCCGTCACCTCCGAGGCGCTCGCCGATCACGGCGCGGCCGTCGCGGTCGTCGACCTCGACGGCGAGCGTGCCGCCGAGCATGCCGCGAAACTCGCCGCCGAGTACGGCGTTCCGACCCTCGGCCTCGCCGTCGACGTCACCAGCGAAGAGTCGATCGCGACCATGACCGCGACGGTCGAATCGCAACTGGGCCCGATCGGCATCCTGCACAACAATGCGGCGACCAAGGGTCCCGATCTTGCGCGCATGTTCGACTCGGTCGCCGACTACACGCTCGAGACGTGGCGCACCATCATGGCGGTCAACCTCGACGGGCTGTTCCTCGTGTCGCGGCACATCGGCGGCCTGATGGTTGAGCGCGGGCGCGGATCGATCGTGCACACCTCGTCGATCTACGCTCTGATGGGTCCCGACCAGCGCATCTACGAGGGGTCCGAATATCTCGGGCGCCCCATCAACTCGCCGCCCGTGTACTCGGCGTCGAAAGGCGGCGTTGTCGGACTGACGCACTACCTGGCGACCTACTGGGCCGCGTCGGGCGTGCGCGTGAACGCACTCACGCCCGGCGGCATCAAGTCGGGGCAGAACGATGTGTTCGAGGGGCGGTACAGCGCGCGGATTCCGCTCGGGCGCATGGCAGAGGCCGACGAAGTGGCCGCGGGGCTGCTCTTCCTGGCATCCGACGCGTCCAGCTATGTGACGGGGCAGAACCTGCATGTCGATGGCGGACTGAGCGCCTGGTAGACAGGTTCCGCTGAAATCGGGCGCCCGTGTGCGACCATGGAAGAGTGCATGCGCATGCGACGGTCGTGCGAGGGGGTGCATCGTCGCAGGGGCGACGACGCGTCCCCCTTTGGCGTCGCATCGTTCCGGCGGTCGTCACGATCCTCTTCGCGGGTCTGCTGACCGCGGTTCCCGGCCCCGCCGACACCAGCCAGGCGGCTGACGGCGGCCAGTTCGACGCCGGCAACATCATCTCGGATGCGGTGTTCTACGACCCGACGTCGATGAACGCCACGCAGATCCAGAGCTTCCTGGCCTCGAAGGCGCCCTCGTGCGTCGCCGGATACACCTGCCTCCCCGGGTATTCCGAGGTGTCACCCGCCCGCGCGGCGACCGCGTACTGCGCGGCGTATGCGGGCGGCACCCTGACCGCGGCGCAGATCATCGCCGCGGTCTCGGTCGCGTGCGGCATCAACCCCAAGGTGCTGATCGTCCTTCTGCAGAAAGAGCAGGGCCTGGTCACGGCGACGGCGCCCAGCTCAGGCAAGTACCGCATCGCCACGGGATTCGGATGCCCCGATACCGCGCCCTGCGAGGTCGCCTACTACGGCTTCTCGAATCAGGTCTACCTCGCTGCCGCGCAGTTCCGCCGGTACCGCATCAACCCGGGCAGCTACGGCTACCGTGCCGGCCAGTACAACGTGATCAAGTGGCACCCCAACGCCGCATGCGGCACATCGCAGGTGTTCATCGAGAACCAGGCCACGGCGGGCCTGTACAACTACACCCCGTACCGACCCAACGACTCCGCCCTTGCGCACATGTACGCGACGGGCGATGCCTGTTCGAGCTATGGCAACCGCAACTTCTGGGCGTACATGACCGACTGGTTCCCGCTGACCGCGGGCACTCCGCCGGTCCTGACCCCCGCGCCGTCGGTCGGCGAACCCGCCGCCTACCTGATCTCGCAGACGCAGGCCGGGCAGATGGCGCTGCATCCCAGCAACGGCGTCGGCGACGCGCTCGCCTCGGCGCCGGTGGGCAGCGGGTGGAACACCATGTCGCCGGTGTTCTCGGTCGGCGATTTCAACACGGACGGCAAGCAGGACTTCCTCGCCCGCGACGGCGCGGGCACGTTGTGGCGGTATCCGCGCGACGGTGCGGGCGGCTGGGGACCTCGCGTGGTGGCCGGCACCAGCTGGGACAAGTTCGCGGCGATCTTCAGTGCCGGTGATTTCAACGGAGACGGCACCCAAGACGTGTGGGCCATGGACGGCATCGGCCGCATGTGGCTCTACCCCGGAACAGGCACCGGCGCGTTCAAGCCTCGCCTGCTGGCCGGAACCAGCTTCAACGTCTTCAGCGCAATGTTCGGTGCCGGCGACTTCGACGGCGACGGGCACGACGATCTGCTGGCGCGAGACGCCGCGGGTGGCCTCTGGCTTTACCGCGGCAACGGCACCGGCGGCTGGCTCCCCCGCACCTCGGCTGGCACGAGTTGGAACCAGTACCCACTGATGACCGGTGGGCGCGACTTCGACGGTGACGACAAGACCGACATCGTCGCTCGCGACACAACGGGCAAGCTCTGGCTCTACCGCGGCACGGGCAGCGGGGGCATCGGATCGCGCACGCAGATCGCGGGCGACTGGTCGACGTTCGAGCAACTGATGTTGGTCGGCGACGCGACGGGTGCGGCCGTGCCGACGCCCACGCCTACGCCGACCCCCACGACCCCTCCGGCCTCGCCCACCCCCACCCCCACCCCGACGACTCCGCCGGTCACCCCGCCGACCGGAACAGCGGCCCTCACTGCCGACTTCACCGGCGATGGCATCCGCGACGTGGTGGCCCGTGCGGGTACCGGCCCGCTCACAATCTTCCCGGGTACCGGCAACGGCGGGGCGGGCACGCCCGTCACTGCCGACATCGGCACCTTCGCCTACACGACCATGTTCCTCGGCGGCGATTTCACCGGCGACGGCAAGCAAGACCTTTTTGCGCGAGACGCGAGCGGCGTGTTGTACCTGCTCGCCGGAACCGGTGCGAGTGGCTTCGGGTCACGGGTCGCGCTGGGCGCCGGTTGGAACCAGTTCAGCGTGCTGTTCAGTCCGGGTGACTTCAACGGCGACGGCAAATCCGATGTCCTGGCGCGTGACACGGCCGGGCAGCTCTGGCTGTATCCCGGCAACGGCGCAGGTGGCTGGCTGCCGCGCACCCTGATCGGCACCAGTTGGAACCAGTTCACAGCCCTCTTCAGTACGGGCGACTTCAACGGCGACGCTAAGGCCGACGTGATGGCCCGCGACGCCTCCGGCGCGCTGTGGGTCTACAACGGCAACGGCACCGGGGGCTGGCTGCTGCCCCGCGTCACCGCGGGAACCGGCTGGCACCCGTACTACATCTTCGGCGGCGGCGACTTCACCGGCGACGGCAAAACCGACCTGTTCGCCCGCGATGCGGCCGGAGGCATGTACATCTACAAGGGCAACGGCACCGGCTGGTGGACTCTCCCGCGCACCGACTTCGGCACCGGCTGGGGCGGCTACAGCTGGATCGGCTGACGTCCGCGCTCGGTAGGCTCGACCGGTGAGCCCGTCTGTCCTGTTCGTCGACACGTACTACTTCGACCTCCTTCGCGATCACGGGCTCGAGCGTCACCCGGCCGCGAACGACACGTACGACGCCGCGCTCGACGCCGCGATCGACATCGGATTCGGCACCGGCGGGGCGTTGACCCGCGACTTCAGAGCGATGGGATGGGCGGCCGACATCGTCGTGCCCAACTCGCTCACGCTGCAGACGCTGTGGGCGCGCGAGCACGGGCGGCGCTCGCCTTGGTCGGCCGGCTGGCGGTACGGCCCGCACCTGGCGCGGCTGCCCCTCGCGCGCAACGCGCTGCACCGCCTTCCCCATCTGCACGGCATCCTGCTCGAGCAGGTGCGGCGGCTGAAGCCCGACGTGGTCTATGTGCAAGACATCAACCTGATGCCTCCCGCGATGACCCGCGAACTCAAGAAGCACACCCGGCTGCTGGTGGGCGAGATCGCCTCGCCGTTGCCGCCGAAGCCGTTCCTGCTGGCGTACGACCTGATCGTGTCGGCGTTGCCGACGATCGTCGAGACGGCGCGATCGTGGGGCCTGCAGTCGGAGTGGGTGCCGCTCGGCTTCGATGAGCGCTGGGCCAGCGACACCCCAGCTTCCGAGCGCGAGATCGACGCCATCTTCGTGGGCAGCTTCTCGCGTCTGCAGCCCGCGACGACGCCGCTGCTTCAGGCGGTGGCGCGGGCGGTGCCGGGGCTGCGCATCTATGGCCCGGCTGACCGGGACGCGCTCGAGGCGGCGGGCCTGGCTTCCCACCACCACGGCCCCGCGTGGGGACGCGACATGTTCGAGCTGCTGCAGCGCAGCAAGCTGGTGGTCAACCGTCACGGATCGATCGCGGGCAAGTACGCCGTCAACATGCGCATGTATGAGACCACGGGCACCGGCGCCGCGCTGGTCACCGAGCGCAAGAGCAACCTCGGCGAGCTGTTCGAGCTCGACACCGAGGTGATCCCGTACGACGACGTGGATGACGCGGCGGCGAAGGCGGCGGCCCTGCTGGCAGATCCGAAACGGCTCGATCGCGTCGCATCAGCCGGGCACGCCCGCACGGTCCGCGACCACACCTATGCACAGCGTGCGCAGCAGCTCGCGCAGATCTTCGCCCAGCGGTTCTAGACCGAGGCGGCGCCCAGCACGAAGGTCGGCACATCGCGCCGCAGCTCGTCGCTCGTGACGTCGCGGCCGTCGACGACGGTGCGCACCCCCGGCAGGTTGGCGACGCCCACCTTCGAATACTCGGCGTGGTTCGCCTGCACGATCACGGCGTCGACCGGCTGGCCGAACTCGTAGTCGTCGAACCCGAGCTTCGCCAGCTCATCGGCGGTGTACAGCGGGTCGTTCACGACCGGCACGGCACCGACCCGCTTGAGCTCGTCGACCACGTCGAAGACGCCCGAGAACGCGGTCTCTTTGACCCCGCCACGGTAGGCGGCGCCGAGCACTGCGACGCGCTGGCCGGTCAGGTCGCCGTGGTGCTGTGCCAGCAGTCCGACCGCGTAGTGCGGCATGGCCCGGTTGGCGGCACGGGCGGCGCGCACGATGGTGGCCTCCGGGTCGTTCCAGAGGTACATCTGCGGGTAGATCGGGATGCAGTGCCCGCCGACCGCGATGCCGGGCTGATGGATGTGGCTGAAGAACTGGCTGTTGCAGGCCGAGATGACGGCGTAGACGTCGATCTCGTGCGAGTCGGCGTACCGGGCGAACTGGTTCGCGAGCCCGATGTTCACGTCGCGGTAGGTGGTCTCGGCCAGTTTCGCCATCTCGCTGGCTTCTGACGAGCCCAGGTCCCAGACGCCGTTCGGCTTCGGCAGGTCGGGACGGTCGTCGAAGTCGAGCACCTGCTCGTAGAACGTGATCGCGGCCGCGGTGGAGACCTCGTCAACGCCGCCGACCAGCTTCGGGTACGTGCGCAGGTCGGCGAAGATGCGTCCGGTCAGCACCCGCTCGGGGCTGAATGCCACGTGCAGCTGATCCGCGGTAAGGCCTGAGCCGCTGAGCAGCGCCGGCAGAAAGCGGTCACGCGTCGTGCCGACGGGCAGCGTCGTCTCATACGAGACCAGGGTGCCTGGCTGCAGGCCCGCGGCGATCGAGGCTGTCGCCGCATCCATCCAGCCGAAGTCGGGAACGCCCTCGGCATCGACGAACAGCGGCACGACGACCACCACCACCGTGCTGTCACGCACCGCCGCGGTGGTGTCGAGGGTCGCGGTCAGGCGCCCCGACTCGACGGCGGCGGGCAGCTTCTCGGCCAGGTGCGCCTCGCCAGGAAACGGTTCGCGACCGGCGTTGATGGTCTCGACGGTGGCCGGGACCACGTCGGCCCCGTAGACCGTGTGACCTTTTTCGGCGAACTGGACTGCGAGCGGCAGGCCGATCTTGCCCATGCCGACGACGGTGATGTTCACGTGTGCTGGTTCCTTCAGTTGAGGCGGTGGTCAGGTCAGGCGGTGGTCGCGGCCGTCGGCGACCAGGCGTTCGGCGATGTCGACCGCGGCGCGCCCCTCGCGCAGGGTGACGATGCCGGACGTGTCGCCGGTCAGCACGGCGTCGCGGAACGCCTCGTGCTCGGCGACGAGGGGTTCTTTGCGTTCCAACGCGAAGCGGGTGACGTCGCCCTCGGTGACGCCGCGGAACGACGAGACGCGCTCCCAGCGGTTCTCGATCAGCCCGTTCTGGTGCAGAGTCAGGTCGGCGGTGAGCGTGTCGGCGACGAGCGCGCCCTTCTCGCCGGTCACCACCGTCACCCGCTCTTTGAACGGCGTCAGCCAGTTGACGGTGTGACTGGCGATGGCGCCGCCGCTGAGGCTGGCGACCGCGACGACCATGTCTTCGTGCTCGCGCCCGCTGCGGAACGCCGTGCGCGCGTTCACGCTCACGTACTCTTGCTGGCTGACCCAGGCAGTGAGGTCGATGTCGTGGGTCGCCAGGTCTTTGATCACGCCGACATCGGCGATCCGACCCGGGAACGGACCCTGGCGGCGCGTGACGATCTGGAAGATCTCGCCGATCAGGCCGTCTTCGAGACGCTGGCGCATCGACTGCAGCGCCGGGTTGAAGCGCTCGATGTGGCCGACGCCGCCGACCAGGCCCGCCTTCTCGAAGAGGTCGACGAGTTCGTCGGCCGAGGCGGTGTCCGACGCGACCGGCTTTTCGATGAGCGCGTGGATGCCGCGCTCGGCCAGGGCGCGACCGAGATCGAGGTGATAGGCAGTCGGCGCCGAGACGACGGCGTAGTCGAGCTTCATGTCGAGGAACGCGTCGAGCTCGCGGACGATCGGGACGCCGTCGAGCGAGTCGGGACTGCTGGGGGCGGGATCGTGCACGCCGACGAACTCGACTCCGTCGAGTGAGCGCAGCACGCGGGTGTGGTGCCGCCCCATCACGCCGAGCCCGACGACTCCGGCACGCAACATCAGGCGCCCGCCCCGGCGACCGCGTTGACCGCCTCGACGATGGTGCCCAACTCGTCTTCGGTGAGTGACGGGTACACGGGCAGCGACAGCACCTCGGAGGCGGCGCGCTCGGTCACCGGAAGGTCGAGCTCGAGTCCGAACGAGGGCAACCGATGGATCGGTGTCGGGTAGTAGACGCCCGAGCCGACGCCGCGCGCGGCGAGCTCTTCAGCGAACCGATCGCGGTCGTGGTCGACGACGCGGATCGTGTACTGGTGGTAGACGTGCGTGCGGCCGGCGGCGACCGGGGGCACGACGACGCCGTGCAGGTGCGCGTCGAAGAACGCTGCGTTCTTCTGCCGCTCGGCCGTCCAGCCGGCGACCTTCTGCAACTGCACCCGGCCGATCGCGGCGTGCAGGTCGGTCATGCGCAGGTTGAACCCGATGACCTCGTTCGCGTAGCGCTTCTCCATGCCCTGGTTGCGGTACAGCCGGCTGAGCCGCGCGACGTCTGCGGAACCGGTCGTGATCATCCCGCCCTCACCCGACATCATGTTCTTCGTCGGGTAGAACGAGAACGCCGATGCCGCGCCCCAGCTGCCGACGGGACGCCCATCGACCGACGCCAGGTGCGCCTGGGCCGCGTCCTCGACCAGGTGGATGCCGGCGCGCTCGGTGATCGAGATCAGTGCAGGCAAGTCGGCGGGCAGCCCATACAGGTGGACGGGCATGATCGCGCGCGTGCGCGGCGTGATCGCGGCCTCGACCGCGGCGACGTCGAGCGTGAAACTGTCGAGGTCGATGTCGACGAACACCGGTGTCGCGCCGACGAGTCCGACGACGTTGGCGGTCGCCGCGAAGCTGAACGACGGCACGATGACCTCGTCGCCCGGTCCGATGCCGAGCGAGAGCAGCGCGATGTGTAACGCCGAGGTGCCGGAGTTGAGGGCGACGCACTCGAGGCCGTCGACGACCTGCGAGAACTCGGACTCGAAGGCTGCGACCTCTGGTCCCATCGCGAGCATTCCGCTCTCCATGACGCGGACGACCGCGTCGATTTCGTCCTGACCGATCTGCGGCCGGGCGGCGGGGATCATGCGTCCTCCTCGGGAACGAGCTGATCGGGCGCAGCTTCGCGGTACGTGCGTGAGGTCTGTGGGCAGCGCCACCGATCGCCGTCGGCGACGAGCGGCGCCGCGGCATCGCCGACCCAGCCGATGCGCTTGGCGGGGTTGCCGACCACGAGCGCGTAGTCGGGCACGTTCTTGACGACGACGGATCCCGAGCCGACGAGCGCCCAGCGCCCGATGACGACGGGGGCGATGCACGTCGCGTTCGCGCCGATCGAGGCGCCGTCGCCGATCTCGACACCGACCGCATGCCAGTCGTCGGCGGACTTCAGCGAGCCGTCGGGCGCGACCGCGCGCGGGAACTGATCGTTGGTCAGCACCGCGGCGGGGCCGATGAACACCCCGGCGCCGAGACGCGCCGGCTCGTACACGAGCGCGTAGTTCTGCACCTTGCAGTTGTCGCCCATGACGACACCCGTGCCGATGTAGGCACCACGCCCGATGATGCAGTTCTCACCCAGCCGCGCGTCATCGCGCACCTGCGCGTAATGCCAGATCTTCGCGGAATCGGGGATGACCGCGGACGCTGCGACATCGGCAGACGCGTGAATGGTCATAACGATCACCCAGTCTAGTCAGGCGGGCGGTGCGCTTTCTGTGGCCGTGAAGGCCCGCCTCCAGCTCAGCTCTTGCGACGCTTTCAGGCAGCAGATCACGAAGGTGAGCCAGCCGAACTCGGTGAGCAGCGAGCTCTCCGCGAGCGACATGACGATCAGGGCGACGAGAACCAGCGCGTGCCAGGCGTAGACGACGCTGCGCCGCCGCCCTGCCAGTAGCCACGACCGCACGAACGCCAGCCCCAGCATCCCCACGAAGATGGCCACGCCGATCAGCCCGAGCTGGAACCAGACATCGAGATAGCTGTTGAGGGCCGACTGAGCGGGCCGGTCGGCGCTGGTGGTCAGGGCCGAGAACGGCACGATCTCGGTGCGCCACCGGCCGACCCAGCCCCAGCCCTGCAAGAAGTTGAGCCGTACCAGGTCGAAGATCTTGTTCCACAGTTCGAGGCGGTAGGTGAGCACCCCGGTCGCGCTGAACGTGTCGACGATCACGGTGCGGGCGACCCAGGCGATCGCGGCACCGGTACTCGCGAGCACCAAGGTGATCAGCTGCCAGACCTGCCGACGATCGGCCGGCACCCGACGCAGGCCGAAGAGCACGGCGGCGGCGACCCCGACCAGCAGTGCGGTGCCGAGCACGACCGGCGACTGGGTGAACAGGATGGCGAGGGCGGCTCCGGCGAGCGACAGGATCGAGACGAGGCGCGGCACCGAACGCGTGCGGTGCTCGGTCGCGAAGCTGACGGCACCGACGATGGCGAGCAGCCCGAACTGGTTGCGGGTCGCCGCGAGGCCCGAGATCGGCCCGCCCACCCCCAGTTGCCCCTGCACCGCGAGCAACGGAATCGGGGAGTCGATCAGCAGCCCAGAGAAGATCTCGATCACCAGCGAGACGCCGATCACGACGCGCAGCACGTCGCCGAACACCCGCACGATCTGGATCGTGTCGCGCACGAGGGCGACGTAGAGCGCGATGAGGGTGAACCCGAGCAGGTAGGTGAGGCTCCCGATCGTGACCCATTGGTACTGGCTCCAGATGACCGAGATCGTCGCCCACGCCAGGAACGCCAGCAACGAGATGGGCAGGATGCCGCGCCAGTCGGTCTCGGCACGTCGCGCGATGAACGACCCGGCCATGAGCCCGATGAGCACGGCCATCGCGCCGATCAGTCCCGGCCACCCGATCAGCCGCTGCAAGGGGAAGGCGGCCGCCGCCATCCCGACACCCGCGGTCGCCAGTGCCTGCGCGAGGCGTGGGGACGACCCGATCTCACGGATCAGCTCACGGACGTCGGACGCGACCGGGCCGGTCATGCCGGTGTCGCCATCCCGGGGAGATGCTGGTTCTGCCCGCGGTTCGACCTCGTGCGGATGGCGAAGACCACGAGCAGCGCGAACCCGATCTCGATCAGCAGTCGGCTCTCAGCGAGGCTGTGAACGATCAGCAGCACCATCACCAGGATCGGCAGCAGGCCGATCGGCTTTCCGCGGCCCGTGGCGAGGTCGAGGGCGCGGCTCCACGAGCGGCCGAGTGTCGAGATGACCAGCCCGCCGAAGACCACCAGGCCCACGATGCCGAGCTGAAGGTAGACATCGATCCACGCGTTGTGCGCCTGGTAGTAGTGCACGCCCTTGATGACGACCAGGTCGTGGTAGGGCTCGACCCACGGCGCCCAATAGCCGACCCAGCCCCAGCCGAACGCCGGGCGTTGCGCGGCGAGGCCCAGCACCGTTTCCCAGATGTCGAGGCGGTTGGTGAGGTCGGGGCTCTTGCCCAGCAGCGCGAGCAGCGGTCCGCGGAACACGATGGCACTCGCAATGCCGGCCACGGCGATCGCCGCTCCGCCCAGGAACCACGGGCGGCGCTTCTCCTCGGGCACCCGGCGCACCAGCACCAGGTAGATCGCGACGACGGCCACCGCCCCGCCCGCCACGAAGACGGTGGTCGAGCGTGTCAACGCCAGAACCCCGAGGGCGATGATCAACCAGCCGGAGGTCCACACCCGCGACGCGGATCGCGCCGCGATCTGCACGGCGAACACGACGACGGCGATCAGCGCGGCGAATGCGAGGAGGTTCGAGTTGCCGACGATGCCCTGGATGCGGCCACCCTCGAACAGCAGATCGCGCGACCAATAGAACGCGGCGGGGATCTTGTCCAGGCCCGACCAGTCGACCCAGAACGGCAGCACCTTGTCGCGGATCACGGTCGCGACGAACAGTTCGAACAGCAGAGAGAGGCCGAGGATCCAGCGCAACGCCGTGCCCAGACACCTGACGAAAGTCGTCAAGTCGACCGCTGTCGCCAGGTACAGGCCGAACGTGGTCGTGACGAGCAGACCTGCGACCCCCAGCGCCGACGCGCCCGGATACGCGGACCAGGCGATCGACAGCGTCGCCAGCAGCAGGTACGCGATCAGCGGGTACGGCAGGCGGCGCAGGTCGACTCTCATGCGCACGAGCTCGATCACGGCGAGCACGAACATGATGAGCACGATCGCGCCCCAGCCGTACCAGCTCAGTGCGTAGCGGAAGACATCACCAGCAGCGAGGAGAAACAGCCCGAACGTCGCCAGGAAGCGGCGGTAGACGCTCGTCTCGTTCATACCGACCAGGGTATGGCTAAACGAACGCGGCCTTGCCGGTGATCGCGCGGCCGACGATGAGGGTGTTCATCTCGCGAGTGCCCTCGTACGAGAACATCGCCTCGGCATCCGCGAAGTGCCGGATGACGTCGTTGTCGAGAACGATGCCGTTGCCACCCATGCTCTCGCGGGCCCACGCGACGGTTTCGCGCATCCGGCTCGTTGTGAACTCTTTGGCCAGCGCGGCGTGCTCGTCGCGCTGCGTGCCCTCGTCGAGCATCGCTGATACCCGGGTGCACATCGCGATCGACGCGGTGATGTTGCCGAGCATCTTGGCGTAGTGCTCCTGGATGAGCTGGTGGCCGTCGATCGTCTTGCCGAACTGCACACGCTCGGAGCCGTACTTCACGGCGGCCTCGTAGGCGCCGATCGAGTTGCCGACGGCCGCCCAGGCGACCTCGGCGCGGGTGAGGCGCAGTACCGCCGCGGTCTCTTTGAACGAGTTCGCGTTCTGCAGGCGGTTCTTCTCGTCGACCCGCACGTCTTTCAGCACGATGTCGGCGTTCTGCACGATGCGCAGCGCCTGCTTGTTCTCGATCTTGGTGGCCTGGTAACCGGGGTCGGTGGTGTCGACGATGAATCCCTTGACCTGGCCGTCGGCGGTGTCTTTCGCCCAGATGATGGTGTGGGTCGAGACGGTGCCGTTGCCGATCCAGCGCTTGGCGCCGTTGATGGTCCAGGTGTCGCCCTCGCGGGTGGCGGTGGTGCGCAGGCCCTGCGCGCTGTCGGAGCCGGAGAGCGGCTCGGTGAGACCGAAGGCGCCCAGGTATTCGGCGCTCGCGAACTTGGGCAGCCATTCGGCGCGCTGCTCAGCCGACCCGCCGACGCCGATCGCGCCCATGACGAGCCCGTTCTGCATGCCGACCAGGGTTGCGAGGCTCGCGTCGATGCGACCGAGCTCGAGGGCGACCCAGCCGCGGAAGACCGCGGAGTTCTCGAAGGGCCGGGTCTCTTCCCACGGCATCCCGAACAGGCCGAGGTTGGCGAGGCCCTTGACGACGCTCATCGGGAAGAACTCGGCACGCGCCCAGTGATCGTTGACGATCGGCTTCACGTCGTTCTCGATGAACGCCCGCAGACGCATCAGCACGTCCTTCTCGCGATCCTCGAGTGCGGCTTCCATGCCGTAGAAGTCGCTGGGGATCGGGGTGAAGGTGGTGGCGGCGGTGACGGTCATGCCGGGAAGCCTACGTCCGGGCCTCCGACCCCCCAAAGCCGTTGGTACTTTGGTGCAAAGCCCGCCACGGGAAGGCCCAGATTGTTCGTCGGAATCGTCAACACTCCGCGCGATTATGCGTGGGGTTCCTCTACAGCCATTCCCGAGTTGCTGGGGGTGCCGCCCACCGGAGCGCCCCAGG
>JBDTQN010000028.1:0-16589 GCA_039932215.1 Pseudolysinimonas sp.
TGGCGGCGATCTCGTCAGAGATCTCATGTTGCGTGGACATGGTGCCGACACTGTCAGGCGTCCCCGACCAGTCGCGACGGCGCTCTCCCACTCAGTGGCAGGTACCAAATCAAGGAGATGCCGGGGGAATCGCCCCGACATCTCCCGCGGCACGGTGGCGCCGCGCACGTCCGGACCGCAATGTCCTGGATTTGGTACAGAAGCGGCGCGGTACGAGCGCTACGTCGACGCGTCGAGGCGCTGCTCGATCGCGGCGGCGGCACGGCGCAGGAGGGGCACCAGACGCTGCTCGTCGGCCGCCGCCAGGTGGGTGACCACGCCGATCGCGGCGGGCGGCAGCCCGGCGCGCGGCGCCAGCGGGAGCGCCAGCGAGGCGTTGCCGAGCGACATCTCCTGGCGGGTGAGCGCGTAGCCGCGGTTGCGCGTGGCGGCGAGCTCGGCACGCAGCCGACCGGGGTCGGTGAGAGTGAAAGGCGTCACCTGGTCGAGGCGACCCCGCAGCACCCGCTCGGCCTCCGCATCCGGAAGCCCCGCAAGGATCGCCCGCCCCACGCCGGTCGCATGCACCGGATGCCGCACCCCGACCCGCGCGAGGGTCGGCACCGCTCGCGCCCCGGTCGCCCGCGCGACGTACAACACCTCGTCATCGACCAGCACGGCCACGTGCGCGTTCTCGCCGGTGCGGTCGTACAGGTCGGTCAACTCGGGATCGGCCGCCTCGCGCAACCGCCGCACGATCGGAGCACGCTCCCCGAGCTCCCACAGGGCCGTGCCCGCGGCGTAGCGTCCGTCGTCACCGCGGTCGAGTTGCCCGAGCCGCACGAGCTCCGCCGCGATCCGATGCGCCGTCGAGAGCGGCAGGCCGGCCCCGTCCGCGAGTTGCCGCAGCGCCGCGGGGGAGCCGTCGGCGGGCAGCGCCCCGAGCAGCCGTGCCGCCCGCTCGAGCAGCGATGCGCCCGCGTCTCTCGTGCGCCCGGCCATCAGACCAGCAACTGGTGTTTGGCCAGCTCCTTGTACAGAGGAGTCGAGACGACGAGTTCGGAGTGCGTGCCGATGCCGACGACCTTGCCGTGGTCGAGCACGACGATCTGGTCGCTGTCGACGACGGTCGAGAGACGGTGCGCGATCACGAGCAGGGTGCGGTGCTCGGCGACGGTGTCGATCGCTTCGCGCAGCAGCTGCTCGTTGACGCCGTCGAGCGAGGCGGTCGCCTCGTCGAGCAGCAGGATGGGCGGGGCGGCCAGCAGGGCCCGCGCGATCGCGAGGCGCTGCCGTTCGCCACCCGACAGCATGACGCCGTCTTCGCCGACTGCGGCATCCAGGCCCGCCGGATCGCGGTCGAGCACCTCGCCGAGGTTGACGCTGCGCAGCACGGCGATGCACTGCTCGTCGGTCGCGTCGGGCGCCCCGAGTGTGAGGTTCTGGCGCAGCGACCCGGCCAGCACGGGGGCGTCCTGTTCGACGTAGCCGATCTGGGCGCGCAGGGCTTCGCGATCGAGCCCGCGCACGTCGATGCCGCCGAGGCGCACGACTCCGCCGGTCGGGTCGTAGAAGCGTTCGATGAGCGAGAGGATCGTGCTCTTGCCGGCACCGGACGGCCCGACGAGAGCGACGCGTGTTCCTGCGGCCACGTCGAACGTGATCCCCTTCAGCACCTCGCGGTCGGCGGGCTCGACGGGCTCGTCTCCGACCACCTCGGCGATCGTCTTCTCGCGCTCGGTCTTGTGCGCCGTCTCGGGATACCGGAACCGGACGTCGTGGAACGAGATCGCCGCCGACGTCGCCACGGGTGCGGCGGCCTCGATGCTCGCGTCACCCTCGGCCTCGCTGGGGATGCTGTTGATCTCTTCGATGCGGCCGAGAGCACCGAGCGCCTGATTGACCGAGGTGATCGCCCCGAACGCGGAGGCGAGCGGCATGATCAGCATGAACAGGAACAGGATGAACGCGACCAGGTTCGCCACGGTGATCGCTTCGCTCGCGACCCGGAAGCCGCCCACGCCGAGTACCACGAGCAGCGACACCTGCAGCGCGATCCCGGCGATCGGCACGATCAGCGCCGACACCTTCGCGACCTTGATGCCCGCGGCCCACGCGCCTCGCGCGTCAGCCTCGACGGATGCCAGTTCGCGGTCGGTCGCGTTGGCGGCGCGAACCGTGCGGATCGCTCCGATCACGCGTTCGACGGCGGCGGCGAGGTCGCCGACCTTCTCTTGCTGCTCGCGGCTGGCCTCGCGGATGCGGCCGGACAGCAGCACGACGGTGACGACCGAGACGCCGATCACGAGCACCGTCAGCCCGAGCAGCACGGGGTCGATCAGCAGCATGGCGATGAGAGCGCCGACGAACACCACCGCGCCGCCGAGGGCATCGACGAGGCCCTGAGTGATGACGGCGTAGAGCAGCGTGGTGTCAGATCCCACGCGCGAGACGAGGTCGCCGGTGCGGCGCTGATCGAATTCTGCGATTGGCAACCGCAGCATCCGGCCCACCAGCCGCCGGCGGGCGGACAGCACGACGGAGGTGCCGGTGCGCTGCAGCAGGTAGTGCTGCACTCCGCTGAGCAGGCCGGCGATCACCACGAGTCCGACGAGCAGCACGACCAGCATGCCGAGGGGCTTGCCGCTCTGCACCACGCCGATCACCTGGCTCACCAGCAGGGGTTGCGCGAGCGAGGCTGCGGCGCCGGCGAGGCTGAGCACCACCACGACGATCAGCACCGGGCGGTGTTCGGCGAGGTAGGGGAACAGTTGGCGGATCGTGCCGCGCGGCCCGTCGCTCGGCGTGCGGTCGAAGGGGGAACGGCGGGTGCTGCGTGAGTCGGTCATCGTCTTCCGTATTTCTTGTGCACGGCCTGCCGGCTGACGCCGAGAGCGAGTGCGATGAGTTGCCAGGATGCGGTGGAGTTGCGGGCACGGCGCACGGCGACCGCCTCGACCCTGTCGAGTTCGCGGCGGAGGCGCTCGATCGCCCGCAGGGCCTCGATGGGGTCATCGGATCCGGCGCTCGCGGCGAGCGTGTGAATCGTGCCGACGTCCATCTTGTCAACCGTAGTTGACACTCCGAAACCTGTCAATCCAGGTTGACAGTCACGCCATTCCGCCGCTGATCGCGCACGCCAGCGGGTCGTCGAAGTGTCCCGTCCAGGCGGGGGTCATTCCGCCGCCGAGTTCGCTGATGTGCGCGGTGCATTCCGTGAACGTCACGTCGGCCACGGTTCCGTCGGGCAGTCCCACGTAGACGCCGTAGGTCAGGCGCGCCCAGCCGCCGAGTGGAGGCGTGCCGTCGGCGTCGCCGTCGGCATCACCACCGATGCCGACGAAGAATGTCCCGGTACCGGGACCGGCAAGGTTCACTGCGGTGGCGCAATGCGGCGTGTATTCGCCCTCCGAGCCTGTCGGCGGCTGGATCAGTTCACCGGTCGCCGTGAGGACGACGTTGGGATGCGGGTCCGGATAGAGCATCAGCGATGTGCCGGCAGGCCACTCTCCCGAGGTGAGCGTCGCGGTCACGTCGACCGCGGTCAGGGTGTAGCCCTCATCGGCGAGGATGCCACCGTCCAGCTCACCCGCACACCAGGCCTCGGTCGCCGCAACGGCATCTGAGGCCGCCGCATCGGTCGCCGCAACCGACTCGTGGACGACGAGCGTGATGTCGAGCACTGCGCCGTTCCCGGCGGTGGCCGTCGTCGTCAGGCTGAGCAGTCCGTCGGCCGGCAGGTCGATGCCAGTGCCGTTCCCCTCGGTCTGCGTGGGGGTCGACGGCGGCTCGGGGACGTCATCGGCCTCGCCCGGCGTGCACGAGTTGAGCAGCAGCAGCAGCGGGATCGCAAGGGCGAGGAGGCTCCGGATGCGCATGGCGCCAGCCTAGGCAAGCCCTGGTGATGTCGGTGAGATTTCGTAGGCTTGCCGGGTGCCCTCCGCCCCCGTGATCGTCGCCTCCGACCTCGTCAAGAAGTACGGCGACACCGCGGCCGTCGACGGCATCTCGTTCGACGTCGCTCCGGGGGAGTCGTTCGGGTTGCTGGGGCCCAACGGCGCCGGCAAGTCGACAACGATGCGCATGGTCGGCGCGGTGTCGACCCGCACCAGCGGCGACCTCCGCATCCTCGACCTCGACCCGAACGACAGCGGGCCCGAGATCCGGTCGCGGCTCGGCGTCGTGCCGCAGGCCGACAACCTCGACACCGAGTTGCGCGTGCGCGACAACCTCATCGTCTACGGCCGCTACTTCGGGCTGCCGGTCAAGCACCTGCGCGAACGGGCCGACGAGTTGCTCGCGTTCGCGCAGCTCACCGAGCGGGCGAAAGACAAGGTCGACGACCTCTCGGGCGGCATGAAGCGCCGCCTCACCATCGCGCGTGCGCTGATCAACGACCCCCGCATCCTGCTGCTCGATGAGCCGACGACCGGCCTCGACCCGCAGGCCAGGCACATCCTGTGGGACCGGTTGTTCCGGCTGAAGGAGCAGGGCACCACGCTGCTGCTGACCACCCACTACATGGACGAGGCCGAGCAGCTCTGCGACCGCATCGTGGTCGTCGACAAGGGGCGCATCATGGCCGAGGGTGCGCCGGCGAAACTGATCCGCGAGTACTCGACGCGCGAAGTGCTCGAGGTGCGATTCGGGTCGGATGCCAACGTGGGCGCCGCGAAGAAGCTCGCCGGCCTGGGTGATCGTCTTGAGGTCCTGCCTGACCGTGTTCTCGTCTACGCCGATGACGGCGAGGCGGCTCTGGTCGAGGTGACGAAGCGCGGACTGCAGCCGCTCACCAGCCTGGTGCGGCGGTCGAGCCTCGAAGACGTCTTCTTGCGGCTGACCGGACGGTCGCTGATCGAATGACCCTTCGACAGGCTCAGGGACCGGTCATCGACCCCGCGAAGATCCGTCGCGCCGGCGCCTGGTACGTGTTCGAGCATCAGGTGCGCGTCATGCGCAATTACCGAAGCTCGATCATCGCGACTGCCATCGGCACGCCGTTCCTCTACCTCTTCGCGTTCGGCATCGGTATCGGCACCCTCGTCAGCGCGAACCTCGGCGCCAATGCGGTCGACGGGGTCAGCTACCTGACGTTCGTGGCTCCCGCGCTGATCGTCATGTCGGTCGTCGGCATCGCCGCCATGGAATTCACCTACCCGATCATGCTCGGCTTCAAATGGAACCCGACCTATGTCGGCATGAACGCGGCGCCGATCAGCGGTCGGCAGATCATCGACGGCGTCGTGCTGTTCGTGGTGCTGCGCATGGCGATCCCGTCGGTCGTCTACTTCGTCGTCATGTGGTGGTTCGGGTCTGTGCCGTCCGCGGCCGGCGCCGGCGTGATCGTCACGTCGATCCTCGCCGGGCTCGCCCTCGGAACGCCGATCATGGCCTACAGCGCTTCGATCACCGAAGACAAAGGGCAGTTCGCGGACATCGCGCGCGTCGTCGTGCTGCCGCTGACGCTCTTCAGCGGCACGATGTTCCCCCTCGACCAGCTGCCGATCTTTCTGCAGTGGATCGGATGGATCTCGCCGGTCTGGCACGGCACCGAACTCGGACGCCGATTCACCTATGGCGCGACCGAACCGATCTGGCTCACCGTCATCCACGTTCTGTACTTGGTGGCGTTGGCCGTCGGCGGCTGGTGGCTCGCCGTGCGCATCGCGACGAAGAGGCTCGACAAATGACCGCGGTGGTTGAGCCTGTCGAAACCAGACGCCGAACCCGCGGCGTGACGGCCCTCTACGCGGGGAACGCGCGGTCGGTCGTCGGCCGCGGCCTGCTCGCCACCAAGAGCACCAACTGGGTGGTGGTGCTGACCGGTTTCGTCGAGCCGATCTTCTACCTGCTCTCGCTCGGCGTCGGCCTGGGTGCCTACGTCGGCGCGGTGCAGGATGCCGCGGGCAACCCGATCCCGTACGCCGCGTACATCGCGCCCGCCCTGCTCGCCGTCTCGGCGATGAACGGCGCCATCTATGACTCGACGTGGAACGTCTTCTTCAAGATGAACTTCGGCAAGCTGTACGAGGGCATGCTGGCGACCAGCCTCGGCCCGCTCGACGTCGCGCTCGGCGAGATCTCGCTCGCGTTGCTGCGCGGCGGCGCGTACGGGCTCGGATTCCTCGCCGTGATGCAGGTGGCCGGGCTCAACCTGTCGTGGACGGCGATCCTCGCGCTGCCCGCCCTGCTGCTCGTGGCATTCGGCTTCGCGAGCCTCGGCATGGGGATCACCAGCTACATGAAGACGTTCCAGCAGATGGACTGGATCGCGTTCGTCATGCTGCCCATGTTCCTGCTGTCGGCGACGTTCTACCCGATCACGGTCTACCCCGAGCCGGTGCAGTGGGTCGTGCAGGCGCTGCCCCTCTGGCACGGTGTCGAGCTGGTGCGCGGACTGACGACCGGCGTGATCGGTCCGGCGATGCTCGTGCACCTGCTGTACTACGTGGTCATGATCGCGGTCGGGCTGACATTCACGACCCGCCGGCTGCGCGCGTTGTTCCTCGACTAGGCAGCCGCGGCCAGAGTTTCGCGCCACTCGGTGAACAAGTCGTTCGCCGCTGACGTGAACCCGTCGTCGATGGTGCAGTCGTCCAGCACGAGGTCGACGAGTTCCTCGGTGCTGAGGTACTCGATCGTGACGGTCGTCGCCAATCCGCCGTCGCACGGCTCGCTTGCGGGCGGCTCATACGTGCTCGCCTGCACGCCGTACTCATCGAGCAGGTCGCGGAAGCGCCGCACCTCTTCGAAAGACCGCTGCTGGTATTCGGCGTCATCGAATCCCTCGATCGCCTGCGATTGCGAGAACGTCAGGGAGTGGATGTCGTCGTTCGGCAGCCCGCCGTCGACGGTGTGCGCATCGCGCCAGGCGGTGAAGAAGGCGTTCGCATGCACCTCGAAGCTGTCATCGTCCCGCCCGCACGAGTCGATGGTGATGGTGCGGTTCCCCCCGCCGTAGAAGCCCATGGTCAGCGTCGTGCTCAGGCCGCCGGTGCATCCCGCGGTGTCCGGGCTCGTGTAGTCGCCAGGGTCGACGTCGAACTCCGTCAGAAGGTCGCGGAAGGCGTCGACGTCCATCCCCTCGAGTTCGTACTCGGTGTCGTCGAAGTCGGGGATGGCCTGCGACTGCGAGAACGTGATCGAGAACAGGTTGCTCACGTCCTGACCCATCGGCCCGATCGGCGCGAACGGGCCGATGCATCCGCTCAGCAGCAGGGCGAGCCCGGCGAAGACGGCGATGACGGCGGCACGGCGCATGCGCCGAGACTAGCGGCCCGTGCGCTAGCGGCCGGTAATCCCCCGCAGCACGTGCACCATCGCCAGCGCTGCCTCGGCCGCGCGGCCACCGACGTCTTCGTTCGACTCCGGCAGCCCGGCCCGGTCGAGTCCCTGCTGCTCGGTGTCGACGGTGAGCACACCGAATCCGACCGGCTTGCCGGTGTCGAGAGCGACCCGGGTCAGGCCGTCGGTGGCGGCGGCCGCGACGTAATCGAAGTGCGGAGTCTCGCCGCGCACGATCACGCCGAGCGCTACCACGGCATCCGCCCCCGCCTCGAGGGCGACCTTCGCGGCGACCGGCAGCTCGAAGCTGCCCGGCACCTGCACCAGCGTGACGTCGGCACCCGAAGCATCGAGCACGGTGGTGGCCCCGCCGAGCAGCCCCTCTGAGATGCGCGTGTGCCACAGCCCGGACACGATCGTCACCTTCAGGCCGGCGCCGTCGGTGTCGAGGCTGAGCGATTCAGCCGTGGGTTGTCCTTTGCCGCTCATGCGTTGCCTTCCATTGCGGACTGGAGCGCCTCATCGAGCGCTTCGTGGGTGGGGAGAGCGTGACCCATGCGGTCGCGCTTGGCGTCGAGGTAGCCCTCGTTGAACTCGCCGACGCCGACGACCAGCGGCACCAGCTCGGTCACGGTCACTCCGCGCTCCTCGAGTTGGCGGGCCTTCTCGGGGTTGTTGCTGAGCAGGCGGACGCTGGCGATGCCCAGGTCTTTCAGGATGCCGGTGGCCGCCCCGTAGTCGCGGGCGTCGGCGGGCAGGCCCAGGGCCAGGTTGGCGTCGAGGGTGTCGTAGCCGTCCTCCTGCAGGCGGTACGCGCGGAGCTTGTTGATCAGCCCGATGCCCCGGCCCTCGTGGCCGCGCAGGTAGATCACGACCCCGCCCTCCTGATCGATGGTGTTGAGCGCCGACTGCAGCTGCGGGCCGCACTCGCACTTCTGCGATCCGAAAGCCTCACCGGTCAGGCACTCCGAGTGCACGCGGATCAGGGTGCCGTCTTGCGGGTCACCCTTGATCCACGCGACGTGGTCGGCCCCGGTCGAACGGTCGCGGTAGGCCCGCACGCGGAAGGTGCCGTGCTCGGTCGGCACGTTCGTCTCGACCTCGAACGTCACCCGCTGGAACTCGGGCACCTCGATCTGGGCGCTCGGGTCGGACTCGCACTTGCGCTCCTCCATGAACCTGATGAGCGACTCGATCGTGATCACGGGCACGTCTTCGCGCTCGCCCATCGCGATCAGCCCGGGCAGGCGCATCATTTCGCCCGTCTCATCGACGATCTCGCCGATCGCGGCGACCGGGGTCAGCCCGGCCAGCTTCATCAGGTCGACGGCCGCCTCGGTGTGGCCGTCGCGCTCGCGCACCCCGCCGTCGACGGCGCGCAGCGGGATGATGTGGCCGGGTCGGATCAGGCTCTTCGGGGTCGACGCGCCGTCGGCCAGCACGCGGAGGGTGTGAGCCCGGTCGCTGGCACTGATCCCGGTGCTGAGGCGGTCCGCCGCATCCACACTGATCGTGTACGCGGTACCGCGCCAGTCCTGGCTCTCGGCCACCATCAGCGGCAGGTCGAGCCGGTCGGCGATCTCGTTCGTCATCGGCGCGCACAGGTAGCCGGAGGTGACGCGCACCATCCAGGCGACCGTTTCTTGGGTCGCGTTCTCGGCCGAGATGATGACGTCGCCTTCGTTCTCGCGACCCTCGTCGTCGGCCACGATGATCGGGCGGCCGGCGCGCAGCGCCTCGAGTGCGGTGGGGATCTCGGACAGGCTCATCGGTGTGCTCCTTCTGCTGAGAACTCGTTCATGCGCAGGATGTGCCGCGCGACGATGTCGGTTTCGATGTTCACGCGATCGCCCGGCTTCAGGCTGCCGAGTGTCGTCGCCCGCAGGGTCTCGGGGATCAGCGACACCTCGAACCAGTCGTCGCCGACCGCGCTGACGGTGAGGCTGACTCCGTCGACGGCGATCGATCCCTTGCGGGCGACCAACGGTGCGTGCTCGCGATCGAGACCGAAGCGAACGACCGTCCAGCCGTCGGCGGGGGTCACGGCCAGCACCGGGCTGGTGCCGTCGATGTGACCCTGCACGATGTGGCCGCCGAGCCGGTCGCCGAGTGCGGCGGCGCGCTCCAGGTTGACCAGGTCTCCGACGGTCACCTGCCCCAGCGTGCTCATCGCGATCGTGACGCCCATGACGTCGGCGGTGAACCAGTCGGCACCCTGGTCGACGACCGTCAGGCAGACGCCGCCGACCGAGATCGATTCGCCGTGCTTCGCGTCAGAGGTCGCAATCGGTGCTTTGACCGTGATGCGCGCGGCGTCGCCGTCGCGATCCCAGGCGAGCACCTCGCCACGCTCTTCGATGATTCCGGTGAACATGTCAGCCCTCTTTCGGGTGAGCGGTGATGAGGATGTCGTCGCCCAGCTGCTCGACCGGGTCGAGCCGCAGGCGCCGGGCGCCCGTGATGGTCGGGATGCCGAGGTCGCCGATCGCGAGATGGTCGCCGCCCAGCAGGGTCGGGGCGAGATACACGGCGAACTCGTCGACGAGGCCCTGCGCGATGAGCGCGGTGACAAGTGTCGGGCCCGCCTCCACGAACACCCGGCGGATGCCGCGGGTGTTCAGATCGTCGAGCACCTTGCCGAGATCGCGGGTTCCGGTCTCGATGAGGCCGGCCGGGTGCTGTCGCAGTTGCGCGTCGCCGGGGATCGCGCGCTCACCCACCACGACCGGAATCGGCTGGTGCGGCATCAACTCGCCCGCGTCTCCCCGCGCCGTCAGGCTCGGGTCGTCGGCCAGCACCGTGCCGGTGGCGGTGAGGATCGCGTCGCTCGCCGCCCGCTGCTCGTGCACGCGCTGGCGTGCCGCCGTGCCCGTGATCCACTGACTCGTGCCGTCGGCGGCGGCTGCGCGGCCATCCAGGGTCGATGCCCACTTGGCGGTCACCCACGGACGGCCGCGGCGCACACTCGTCAGCCAGATATGGAGGAGCTCTTCGGCCTCACCGGCGAGCACGCCCGCGACGACGTCGACGCCGCCGTCGCGCAGCCGCTGTGCGCCGCCCGCCGACTCGTGGCCCGGATCGCTGATCGCATAGACGACGCGCTCGACGCCCGCCTCGAGCAGGGCGACACTGCACGGGCCGGTGCGGCCGGTGTGGTTGCAAGGTTCGAGGGTGACGACGGCGGTCAGGCCGGTCGCCGGTCCGGTCAGTTTCGACAGGGCGTCCACTTCGGCGTGGGCGGTGCCGGCACCGCGGTGCCAGCCCTCGGCGACGATGGTGCCCGCGGCATCCACCAGCACGGCCCCGACCTGCGGGTTGCCGCCCACGACCGGTCCCTGCGTCGCGAGCTCGAACGCGCGTCGCATGGCGGCGTCGTAGCTCGTGGTGGTCGTCATCCGGTCCTCTGTCTCGTCGAGACGGGTTCCGGGGTTTTCGGGTCGGTCAACCCGTGCGCTGGCAACGCCAATCGCACTCGTGCGCCTCCCATCCGGACTTTAACCGTCGGTCCCGGAATTCCACCGGATCGGCTCTCATGGTCTTGCGGCCACTCGAGTTCGCGGACTGTCACCGCCGGCGCGGAATTTCACCGCCCCCGGAGCACGTGCTTCTGTTTCACATCGTACAACGCGTGCCCGCGCGACCTATTCCCGTCTGCCCACGGCGTAACTCAGGAACCCAGGGGCGATGCCGACCCGCCCCGTCTCGCCCGCCCCGCGACAATCGCCGCGCGGGCAACGGTCTCGTCTCAACCGGCTCGTGATCTCCTGAGTTGTGCCGCGCGAGGTCAGAGCAACCCGGGCAGATCGGCGAGGCTCCGGATGACGGGGACGCCCTCGGCGGCGGCCTCGGCCAGTTGCGCCGAGCTCGCGATTCCGGCGCGGTCGAGCCACACGCCGAGGAGCCCGGCACGTGCGGCCCCGATCGCGTCGGTGTGCAGGCGGTCGCCGACGTAGACGGCGTCAGAGGGCTCGACCTCGAAGACGCCGCACGCGATGGCGAAGATGCGTGGATCGGGTTTGGCGATGCCGACCTCTCCGCTCGCGATGACGTGCTCGAGGCGCCGATCGAGCCCGACCCCGGCGATCTTCGCGCTCTGAAAGTCGAGGCTGCCGTTCGTGATGATGCCGAATCTGGCGTTGATCGCGTCCAGGCAGGGCAGGGCATCGGGATGCAGTGCCCACGCTGTCTCGTAGTGGACGTAGTAGGCGTCGTACCAGGAGTCGGCCGCGTCATCGCCGTCGAGGGTGAGCCCATACGGCTGCAAGAATCCCCGCACCCGCTCCCGCCGCTGCTCGAGGAAGTCGAGCTCGCCGCTGAGGTACCGGTGGTAGTGCAGTTCTTCGAGGGCGTTCCAGCGGGCGAACTCTGCCGCGCGATCCGCAGCCGCGATCGCCCCGCCGAGCGTCGAACGGTGCGCGGCGATCCCCGACTCGACCGACTCGCGGTGCGCGAACAGGGTGTCGTCGAGGTCGAACAGCACCACCGAAGCAGACACGTCAGCCCCGGCGCAGGAACCCGACGCGGTCGTACACCCGCTCGAGAGTCGCCTGCGCGATCGCCTCGGCACGCTCCGCGTTGGCCGCGAGCATGCGGTCGAGCTCGGCCGTATCGGACAGCAGCTCGAGCACCCGCTCGCGCACCGGGCCGAACTCGGCGACCACGGCATCCGCTGTCGCGTTCTTCAGATCGCCGTACCCGCGACCCGCGAACTCGGCTTCGAGCGACGGGATGCTGGACCCGCCGAGCGTGGACAGCAGCGTCAGCAGGTTTGACACCCCCGGCTTCTCGACCGGGTCGAAGCGCACCGAGCCGTCGTTGTCGGTAACCGCCGACTTGATCTTCTTCGCGGTCACCGACGGCTCGTCGAGCAGCCAGATGGTGCCCTTGTCGTTCTCGGCCGACTTCGACATCTTTCCCTGCGGGTCTTGCAGGTCGTAGATCTTCGCGGTCTCTTTGAGGATCGAGACATCGGGGATGGTGAAGGTGTCACCGAACCGCGAATTGAACCGCTGACCGAGGTCGCGCGTGAGCTCGATGTGCTGACGCTGGTCTTCGCCCACGGGCACGATCACCGCGTCGTACAGCAGCACGTCGGCCGCCTGCAGGATCGGATAGGTGAACAGCCCGACGCTCGCCGAATCGGCTCCCTGCTTCGCCGACTTGTCTTTGAACTGGATCATGCGGCTGGCCTCGCCGAACCCGGTGAGGGTGTTCAGCACCCAAGCGAGCTCGGCGTGAGCCGGCACCTGCGACTGCACGAACAGGATCGACGAGGCCGGGTCGATGCCCGCGGCGATGTACTGGGCCGCCGTGCGGCGGGTCGCGGCACGCAGCTTGGCCGGATCTTGTGGCACCGTGATCGCGTGCAGGTCGACCACGCAGAAGACCGCGTCGTGGGTCGTCTGCAGCTCTTTCCACTGCAGCAGCGCGCCGATGTAGTTGCCCGCGTGCAGGGACTCGGAGGTGGGCTGCATACCCGAGAAGAGCCGGGGTTTGGTCATGCCTTAAGACTAGAGCGCGTATTCCACCACGACCGGCGCGTGGTCGCTCCACCGTTCGGCGTACGTCGCGGCGCGATCGACCGCGCACGAGATGGCGGATGCGGCGAGGGCGGGGGAGGCGAGCTGGTAGTCGATGCGCCACCCGCTGTCGAGGTCGAACGACTTTCCGCGCCACGACCACCAGGTGTACGGGCCCGCGACCTCACCGGCGAAGCGGCGACCGATGTCGACCCAGCCGAGCCCGGCGCCCTCGTTGTAGCGCGGCTTCTCGGGCTTGCCGACCCACCTGTCGAAGAAGCCCCGCTCGCGCGGGAGGAACCCGGCGTTCTTCTGGTTCCCCTTCCAGTTCTTGATGTCGAGCGTGCGATGTCCGACGTTGAGGTCGCCCATGACGACCGCGAGCCGTCCCTCCGCACCGAGTTCCGTGAGTCGCTCGGTCATGCCGGTGAGCAGCTTGTACTTGTCGCGCTGCTTCGGGGTGCCGACCTGCCCGGAGTGCACGTACGCCGACACGACGGTCAGCTCGTGTCCGTCGACCTCGTAGTCGGCTTCGACCCAGCGGCCCGCGCTGTCGAAGTCGTCGGCGCCGATCGCGACCCGGTGGATGGCCGCCCGATGCCGCGATGCGATCGCGACCCCGGCACGCCCCTTGGCGGTCGCGGCGTCGTGCACCACGTTCCACTCGTCGCCGAGCAGCGCGGTCAGATCGTCGGTCTCGGCCCGCACCTCTTGCACGGCGAGGATGTCGACATCGCGGGCGGCCAGCCACTCGCCCATTCCGCGGCGGTAGGCGGCGCGGATGCCGTTGACGTTGGCGGTGGCGATGCGGAGAGGGCGTGAGGACACGCGTCTCAGGCTAGCTACGTCCTCCGACGTCGCCGGGCCAGCCAGCGCACCGCGCGGGGGAGCGACGCCTCGTACTCGGCGCGCACCTCCTCCTCGATCTCGAGCCGCAGGCGCGCTTCGGTCTGCCGCCGGTCACGGTCGCCGATCGGATCGAGCGGAACGCCCTCATCGCGCGCGCTCACGACCACCCAGGCCGCCCCCGCCAGGATCACCTGGCAGACGAAGTTGAACCAGATCAGTAGACCGACGATGACGGCGAACGACGCGATCAGCGGGTTGCTGGATGCGGCGCCGAGCAGCGCCGAACCGAGTGCCTTCAGAACGCCGAGCGCGGCGGCTCCGAGCATGGCGCCCTGCCAGAGCGGACGCGCCGGAATCGGCACCCCGGCCAGTACGCGGTACAGGGCGCTGAGCACGGCGACGTCGAGGATGAAGGCGAGCCCGAGCCCGAGGATGCGCGCGAGCACGGTCGCCGCGATCGACTGCTCGCCGATGCCGACACCGTCGAGGATCCAGGCGAGCAGGCTGGTGCTGCCCAGCGACAGGGCTGCGGAGACCAGGAGCGCGAGCCCGAAGGCGACGGCCAGCCCCAGATCTTTGAGCCGCAGCAGCAGGAAGTGGGTGGGCGGTGCGGCGAGCTCGGCGATGTCGCGCACGGCGTCGCGCGCCGACGACAACCAAGCGAGCGCGGTGAACAGCGAGACGACGATCGCGAGGGCACCGGTCCAGCCGAGCACGGTCGCCGACAGCAGGTCGTCGGGGTGGATTGCCCCGCCATCGCCGCGGTCGAGCAGGCCCGGCACCGACGTGTTGATCACGTCGAACAACGCGTCGCGCAAGTCGGGGTTCGCGCCGATGACGATGCCGGCGGCCGAGAAGACGGCCCAGAGCGCCGCGAACACCGAGAAGATCGCCTGGTAGGCGAGACCCGCCGCGAGGATCGGGCCCCGGCGCGATCCGTAATGCATCCACACCCGCACCGGCTTGAGCCTTTGGATGCGGGCCACGAGAGCCTGGATCCGAGCGACCAGCGGGCTGGGGGCCTTCGTCTCGGTCTCGGCCATGAATCCACCCTAATCAACGTGGCTAGGCTGTCCGGTGGCTTGACAGAACCCCCAGCAGCCACCCCAGACGGTAAGGATCGCAGCGATGGAGCTTCACGGAGTCGGAGTGGGCCGAGGCGTCGCCGTCGGACCGGTGCTCACCATGCCGGAGCCGCTGCCCGAGCCCGCGGAGCAGAAGCACGGCGGAGACGCCGCCGCCGAGAAGGCCGCCGTCGGTTCCGCCGTCGCCGCGGCCGCAGCCGAATTGCAGGAACGGGCCGGCCGTGCCGATGGTGCGGGCCGCGAGGTGATCGAAGCAGCGATCCAGATGGCGCAGGACCCGATGCTGGCCGACGACGTCTCGGCGCGCATCGACGCCGGGTCGACCGGGGAGCGCGCCGTGTTCGAAGCGTTCCGCAGCTTCCAAGATCAACTCACCGCGTTGGGCGGCTACATGGCCGAACGCGCCGCCGACCTGGGTGACGTGTCGCAGCGCATCATCGCGCAGCTGCGCGGCGTGCCCGTCCCCGGAGTGCCGGAATCCGACGCCCCGTTCGTGCTGATGGCGCGCGACCTCGCCCCCGCCGACACGGCGCTGCTCGACCTGAACAAGGTGCTCGGTCTCATCACTCGCGACGGCGGCCCGACCAGCCACACCGCGATCCTCGCCCGGTCGAAGTCGATCCCCGCGATCGTCGGGGTGGGCAACGACGCGAGTGTCGCCGAGGGCACTCGCGTCATCCTCGACGCGGCATCCGGGATCGTCACCGTCGATCCGACCGACGCGCAGGTCGCCGAGGCCGAGGCTCGCATCGCCGAGCGCGCCGCACAGGCCGCCGCCCCGATCACCGACGGAGCCCTCGCCGACGGCACCAAGGTGCCCCTGCTCGCGAACCTGGGCTCGCCGAAAGACGCGGCGAACGCGGTGGAACTGGGCGCCGAAGGCGTCGGGCTGTTCCGCACCGAGTTCCTGTTCCTCGACGCGACCACCGCTCCGACGGTAGAGGACCAGCAGGCGCAGTACGTCGAGCTGCTGAAGCACTTCCCCGGCAAGAAGGTCGTGGTGCGTGCCCTCGACGCCGGCGCCGACAAGCCGCTCAGCTTCTTGAACGACGCGCACGAAGAAAACCCGGCCCTCGGGCTGCGCGGTCTGCGCGCGCTGCGGGCGAAGATCCAGATCTTGCACGACCAGCTGCAGGCACTGAAGAACGCGCAAGATCAGACCGACGCCGACCTGTGGGTCATGGCGCCGATGGTCGCCGACGCCGAAGAGACCCAGTTCTTCGTCGAGTACGGCAAGAACCTCGGCCTGCACACCGTGGGCGTGATGGCCGAGGTGCCCTCGCTCGCGGTCGTCGCCGACCAGGTCGCCGAGCTCAGCGACTTCGTCAGCATCGGCACCAACGACCTCACCCAATACACGCTCGCTGCCGACCGCATGCTCGGCACCGTCGCCGCCTACCAGGACCCGTGGCATCCGGCGGTTCTGCGCCTGGTGAAACTGCTGGGGGATGCCGGGGCGAAGACGGGCAAGCCAGTCGGCATCTGCGGCGAAGCAGCGGCTGACCCGCAGCTCGCCGTCGTACTCGTGGGGCTCGGAGCGACGACCCTCTCGATGACGCCGGCCGCGCTCGCCGACGTGCGCGCCGAACTCGCGACCGCGACGCTCGAGCAGGCGAAGGCCAAGGCCACGGCGGCGCTCGCCGCGACGACCGCGGCGGGCGCGCGCGAGGCGGCCGCCGCGGCCTGAATGACGAGGGCTGCTCGCATCGTCCCCCGAAAGGGGGGTGAGTCGCGGGTGATGCGCGGCGTCATAGTGGACGCAACGGGTTGTCTCTCTCTATGAGGACGTCAGTGGTGACGGGGGTTACCACGGCTTCCTTTCATTCATAGGGACATAGAGAGGCCCAGAATGGATCAGGGGGATGAGCGGTTC